>DAORJS010000042.1:0-14742 GCA_035439185.1 Chitinophagaceae bacterium | reverse complement strand
TTACGTTACCAAAAAATGGTAACCTGCATCCCCGTCTTTTTAAGGGCTTTTAATCCTGCAATCACGGCCATCAGTTCCATCCGGTTATTGGTGGTCCGGCGGTAACCCTGTGATAATTCTTTCCGGTGTGTGCCACTCATCAGGATGACGCCATATCCACCCGGACCCGGATTCCCACGGGAAGAACCATCCGTATACATGGTAATGGTATTACTCATTTGCTGATGTACCATTTTTGGTAACGTAATAAAGCTTCAATAAAATAATAATCAGCATAAGTGAGGGATACATCTACTTCACTTTTATGGGGCAGTGAGCCTACGCTGTGTTTAATCAGGAACCCACCGTTTTCACCGGGAGCTGAACGATAAGCGGGGGAGGCCAGTGAACGAAGCATTTTTTCAGCTGTTGCTACCAGTTCTTTTCTGTCTGACTTCTTTACGTATTGTGCCAGTTCGAGCAGGGCAGAAGCAATGATGGATGCGGAAGAGGCATCTCTGTAAGTACCGGGTATGCCGGGTGCATGAAAATCCCAGTAAGGAATTTTGTCTGCCGGCAGGTTGGGATGATGGAGTAAATACTTTGCAATTTTTCTGGCTTGATCGAGATAGGCTTTGTTTTTTGAAAAACGATACATCATCGTAAACCCATATAAACCCCAGGCCTGCCCCCTTGACCAGGCGGAAGAATCTGCTGCACCCTGCCAGGTAATTTTCTGAATAATTTTCCCGGTTGACAAATCGTAATCAAGAACATGATAACTGCTGTTATCCGGACGGAAATGCCGTTCCATCGTACTGTTGGAGTGAGTCACGGCAATATCCCGGTAGCGGGAATCACCCCCCTGATCGCTGACCCAATAAAGCAATTCCAGGTTCATCATATTATCTATAATCACCGGACAATGCAGGCGACCACCGCCATTCCATGATTGGATGGATTGTATGGCCGGACGATAACGGGTGGCCAGTGACCCGGCAGCAGTCATCACCGCTTCTTTATAAGCCGGATTCCCGGTGAGCCGGTATGCATTGCCAAAACTGCAATACATCATGAACCCCAGATCATGATTACCGGTAAAATGTTTTTCCTTTGCCAGGATGGATAATTTTTTTTCAGCCAGTTGCAGGATAGAGGAATCCTTTGTGTATTCATAAATGTAAAGCAGGGTGCCCGGGAAAAAACCACTGCACCACCATTTGGTATCACTGGTTTCCGATTTATTTTTTGCCGGGTCAAAATACCGGGGCATCATGGTATCGGGCGTATTCCGGAAAAGCAACTGATATTGAGTGGCCGCAAATTTCAGATTTTCGTCAATCAGGCTTCGCATGTCCTGATCATTGGATTGCGTTGCAGCTTTTTCTGCAATAAAAGGAAGCAATAACAGAAAGAGGGTTCTTCTCATACTTGCTTTTTAATAATTAACTGCATAATCTTTTGGAAAGGGTTTACCCGACCAGGCTTTTCGCTGTGTCCACTCTTCAAAAGGGTCTGACCAGAAAGGATCTTTCGCCGGCAATCCCAATGCCCAGAAAACCAGTGAAGTAAGATAAAGACTGCCGGTATTGGTATATACATCAGCAATCTCTGACTGCCTGTCGCCGACCAGCCCTAATGTAAGACATCCTTCCGGTGTAAAACTCGTTGGAATAAAGAGATGTTTTAATACAGCCGTTAATCCGCTTCGGACCTGTGCCCCTTTTATTTCTTTGGGTAACTGTTGTTCCAGGGCCAGTTTTACCAATGGCCAGAATAATCCGGCACGGTAAGTGGAAGAACGGCCAAAAACCGGATAGTATCCTTCCGGACTGATAAAACGTTCCTGGAATTGTGCATAGCGCTGCATACGTTGATTGGCAGTATCCAGCAATTTTTTATCCAGACGGCCTTTGGCCACATTCACGCGCAGAACTTCGGTGAGCATGGGTTGAATCACATAACCGTTATAATGATCGAAATGAAAATTTTCCCCATCCTTGTACCAGCCGTCGCCTGCATACCATTTATTGATAGTCTGGATGGCGGTATCGATCCTGGGTTCATCAATGGATTCACCAATACTGAGCAGGAAGGTTTCGATGATGGCTGCAAATAATAACCAGTTACTCTGATAAGGTTGAATCTCCCTGAGTTTTTTAAATGCTTTTATATAACGTTCACGTGTTATGGCATCCAGCGGATGCCATAGAATTTCGGGTGCAATCAGTAAACCCTGTGCCAGAAAGGCCGCATCCACCAGGGGTTGACGGCTTTCGGGGGATCCCCAATACAAATAATCAGGGCTGGAAGGATCTACTGCATGTGTCAGACTTAATCTGCATTGTTCAATGAATTGCTTTCGGATTTTTCCTTCATTGCTTTCATCAACCGGCAGATTTAAAAAAGGAGCGATACCCGCTATGAGTCTGCCGATAGCTTCCATATAAGCCACATCCTTATTGCGGTTATCCCAACCCGGACTGAATTGCATCCGCATATTCTTCCGCAATTCCCCCTTACTCATATTATTGAGAACAGGGGCAGCTATTTTTGAGAGCAATTGCACCCAATATGCGCGGTCGTTGGAGTATTTATCTTCTGTTATATCGCCGTTTGCAGCAATAGCCGCTACCGGCACAGTACCGGCCAACCCCAGTGCAGAAGACAATCGAAGAAAATGTTTTCTTTTCATTTTTTATTTGTAAGTAGATGACTTTTATTTTTTAACTCCTTCCATATCTTTAAGGACCACACTAATCATTTGCAATAAATAAGAACAGACGATCAAATGATTGAAGAATGATGAAGTTTAACCCCCAACCCCTAAAGGGGAGAAACTACACCCCCAACCCCTAAAGGGGAGAAGATAAGTCGGCAGTCATCAGTCGGCAGTCGACAGTCGGTTAACCAGAGCGGAAGGTTAAAAACGAACGCATCCTGTGCCTGAACATACTCCATCTTTTAACTGCTAAACCCTATTCTCCGAGCCCCACTAGCCGAATCCTACCCGCCTTCGCAAATGCTTCGGCGGGCAATGCTTGCCACTGGCCAATTCCTACTCGCCGAACCCCACTTGCCAATCCCCGCCTTCAAACCTGAAACACCCCTGTCTTCAATTCGGCGATCTCAGGGTTATGATTGGCTGCATTGATCCCTTCGCTGATCAGCTTTCTGGTTTCCATCGGATCAATGATGGCATCCACCCATAACCTGGCTGCTGCATAATAGGGAGAAGTCTGGCGTTCGTAACGGTTTTTAATTTCATTGAGCAGTTTGGCTTCTTCTTCAGGACTTACTTCCCCACCTTTATTTTTCATAGCGGCAACCTGAATCTGTAAAAGGGTTTTGGCAGCAGAGTCTCCGCTCATTACGGCGATTCTGGCGGATGGCCAGGCCACAATCAAACGGGGATCATAGGCTTTGCCACACATGGCATAATTACCGGCGCCAAAACTATTACCGGTGATAATGGTGAACTTCGGAATCACAGAATTAGCTACTGCGTTCACCATTTTGGCGCCATCTTTAATAATCCCTGCATGTTCACTCCGGCTGCCCACCATAAAGCCATTGACATCCTGCAGAAAAACCAGTGGAATTTTTTTCTGATTGCAATTGAGGATAAAGCGGGCGGCTTTATCAGCACTATCATTATAAATCACGCCACCCATCTGCATTTCGCCTTTCCGGCTTTTCACGATTTTTCTTTGATTGGCTACGATGCCTACAGCCCATCCATCAATCCGGCCATATCCACATACAATCGTCTTGCCATAATCTTCCTTGAACTGCTCAAATTCACTGTCATCCACCATTCTTTCAATGATATCCAATACATCATAGGGCTTTCCGTCTGACGGAAAAAGCCCGTACAATTCAGCCGGATCTTTTTTAGGCGGGAGGGGAGTGGCACGGTCAAACCCCGCCACTTGCTTTTTACCCAGCAATCCCATCATTTTTTTGATATGATCCATGCACTCCTGTTCGGTGCTGAATTTATAATCGGCGATACCGCTGATTTCGGTATGGGTGGCAGCACCTCCCAGTGTTTCTGCATCCACTTCTTCTCCTATTGCAGCTTTAACAAGATAGGGGCCTGCCAGAAAGATGGAACCACGTCCTTCCACCATCAGGGTTTCATCACTCATAATAGGGAGATAAGCACCGCCTGCCACACAGGGCCCCATCACGGCAGCAATCTGGGTGATGCCCATTCCGCTCATCCGGGCATTATTGCGGAAGATGCGGCCAAAATGTTCTTTATCGGGAAAGATTTCATCCTGCATGGGAAGAAATACACCGGCACTGTCAACCAGATAGATAACCGGCAAATGATTCTCCATGGCAATCTCCTGTAAGCGAAGATTCTTTTTCCCGGTGATAGGAAACCAGGCTCCCGCTTTTACGGTCTGGTCATTCGCCAGGATCACGGCTTGCCGGCCACTTACATAACCAATACCGGCAACAGTACCTGCGGCCGGACAGCCACCTTGTTCAGCATACATATCATACCCGGCAAAAGCTCCGATCTCAATAAAAGGAGCATCTTTATCCAACAGGTAGGCCAGTCTTTCCCGCGGGCTTAGTTTCTGCTGACTATGCTGTTTCTCTATGGCTTTTTTACCACCTCCCTCATAAATTTTTTCCAGCCTTTGGCGCATCTCGCTGAGGCTGAGTTTCATGACATCTTCGTTCCGGTTAAATGCAATATCCATATGATGTGGTTAGATAACAAAGATAGTGGGCAATACTATTGTAAAATCCCCGCTTATCTTACTAATGATTATGTGTTTGAACCGGCTCAAAAGGCTAATTCAGGATTGAGCTTTCTTATTACCCCAATCCGGTATAGGCAAGTGAACATTCAAGCCGATGATTTTATTTGTCTGACAGTAATAATTGAGAGATGATGCTGTACGATAATTACTGTGCCGGGCCAGTAAGTACTCTCAGATGCCTTATTATCATGACCGGTTCGGGGTTTGATTTTGTCTCAGCGGCCTCCGTATTTTATTTGTGGTAAAAAATCCCTCATTGAGAATCAGTGTGTTTTACTCGTCCGGATTCGAAAAATAACCGGATTGTGGTATAGTTCAGAACAGAAAGGCCAATTACTTTTGTGCAAACCATTAAACCAAATATATGCCTAGAAAATTCTTACTGGGTGCCATATGCCTGGCACTGTTCAGTCTTGTGCATGCCCAACAGAGCACAATCGTTAAAAAATATTCCAACCTGAGAGGAGGGGATGTAGACATGGTCTACAACTGGGGAGAACTGGTCAACGGCAGTTCCGATAAAGTATTTACAGTCAATTGCAGAGAAACCAGCGGGTACTTTTATATCAGGGCCCTGGCTAATCAGCGCGCAGATGAAAAAATTGAGGTTTTGGTTAATAACCTGCGCATTGATATCATTTATCCGAATTTAGCCGGTTGGCAATGGATCGGTGATAAATTACCGGCTGTAAAATTGCAGCAGGGTAAAAATGAAATTCGATTCAGAGGAAATTCAGTAGCCGTTCCCATGGTGGAAGACCTGTATATGACGATGAATAATCCCTGGGGTAACCGGGCCACAACGCAGGGGGATCTCTTTGCAGATGGAAACCGGTTCATTGAGCAGGTGCGTCAAATAAAGCCGGTCTCCGGTATCACATTTAGTTCAGCAGATGAAATCACAGCCAATTCGGTTTTACCCAATCCTGCAGGCACCTACAATCATTTTGTTGATACCAGTTTCAGTTATTCTCATTTTTCCTGGATCTACCTCAGCGCAGGTAATCACCAGTTCAGCACCAGTGGCAGTACCATTAACCGGTCGCTGACGATATTTAATCCCGGCAACTTTACTTATAGCTGGAGCAATAGTAATGGTGGCGCCGGGGGAGAATCATCTTTAAACCTCATCGTGGGTTTATCGGGATATTATGCCGTCATGCTACGGCCGATCACTGACGGTCAAACGGGTTATACCAATATTTACTATAATGGAAACCTGCTGGTCTCTAATGCCTTTATCGGCGGACGAAGAATTGCGATGAGCAGTCTCCGCGGAGGAGATATGAATCAGTTTACCTGCAAACTCACCGGAAGCAATCCTGATACCCGACTGATCATGAGCCGGTCTGCGGCCAGCAGTGCAAGGGGGTATAATGATGATTATAGCGGAAGCGGCAGCTGGGGTTGGGGCAGGGCCAGCAGGATCAAAAAGAATTTTAACGGGGCTGATTCTGTTCAGTTTGGATATGTCTGTGCGTACAGTCCCACCAGTACTGGGCTTTGTGATATCTATGTTGGTACTGGTAACAGTAATCTGCATGATGCAGAGCCGCAGAATTTTCCGTTAGTGTACAACGATGATGCGATACTGACCGCGCCTCAGGATGGTAGTTATAATTGTATTGCCTGGACCGGCGGGATCACTACATCATGGGTATGGCCACCCAATTCCCTGTCCACCTATAATTGTACCAGTGCCAATTATCTGCAGTGCTTTGATAATTTTTACAGCAATAATCCGGTACGTTACCCAGGTGCCTGGAACTATACACGTACCGGTGCGACTGTGTCTAACTCCGTGGTGGATTTATGGAAAACAGCTTCAGCTTACACCCATGCTTCCATCAGAAAACCGGGTAACAATCATCCGCATGGTTATGACTGGGAAAGTAAACCGGGTGGACTCTGCCGGACCCTGCATCCGCGTAATGCCCTGGAGCAACCCAATTGGTATGGGGCTGTTTCTAATTATTATAAACCAACAGGTACCTATGCAGCCGGTCCTGTGATGCAAAACGGATTCGCCACTGATATGGATGCGGTAAGAGCCGGAGTAGCCATTATTGACAAAGCGATACTCAGTCATCCGGCAGAACAGAAGCTGGTTAATCTGCTATCAAAAGTAAATCCGAAAATAAAAGATGAGTTTGAGATGTTGTACCGTGCCTGGGATGAGACCAAGGCAGCGAATGCCAGTCAGAGCGATCCGGCTATGTATTGCCGGAACAAAGAATACAAACTGCTGGAGGCCTTGGCTAATCGTTATCAAGGAGAAGTATCGGTTTTGGTCTTTGATAAATTTGTAAATGCAGGCGACCATATTATCGGAGAGTTGCTGGTGACCCTGACCAAAGAAAAATATGGTAAACTGCTGGATGAAGTAAAACAGGAGAGACGTTTAAATCCCAATGATGATCAGGGAAGATACCGGATACACGGTGATCATGATAATGGAGTTTTGTATATCGAAAAAATACTGCGTGACTTTGAATTATCTGTCAGTAATACAGATGCAGTTTTGTCAACGGCAGTAGTTACCGTTTCTCCAAATCCGGTCCGGGATATATTAAATGTCAAACTTCAGTTATTCACAGCAGCAAAGATCAGTATTGTGGTTACATCATCACAAACCATGCAAAAAAGAGTAATACAACAGGAGTTGAAACTGGATGCCGGAACACATTTTTTCAGTTTGCGCGTAGCAGGTTTCACTGGAGGAACCGGAGATGTTTTACATGTGCAGGTGTTTGTTAATGGAGTTGTGCAAACAGTAAAAGTATTAGTGACGAAATAAACAAACCGATTTTGATTTAAACCGGCAGCTATTCGCTGCCGGTTTTTTTTTGTTTGATAAAATCAGCAGATAAGTGGTAATGCTTATTTATGTATAAGAGATTAACCGGAATATCCGGGACATGAAATTTAAACCTTATATGTTATAGCAAATAAATTACTGATTCAGCTGAAATAACTGACAATTATCACTGCTTCTATGTAGGTAAGTCAATTTAACAATTGGCAATTATTTCAAATTTAGTAGTCCTGTACCCTGAATAAAACTGTCACTCTGGCTTTAATGAATACCCTGTTCATCTAAGCGCAGCCATCACGAACCAAAAACAAGGGTCATGAAAATCTACTCCTCTTACCGGATCATCAATGCCGCATTGATCTTGTCCATGTCGGTGGTTGTATTGATTATTTTTATTTCAGTTACACAATCCAGAAGGGTGGTGAATACCGGAAATGAAATCGCACATACCCAGGCTTCCCTGGCAGCAGTGAATAAGATTACAAATTCTTTATTGGAAATGAAGGGCAGCAACAGGGCCTATTTGCTGACCGGGGATAAGAATTTTTTGCAGGGTACTGATACACTTAAAAGAACTATACAGGAATCCCTGACAAAGCTGGCTTCCGGGGCAGATCATTCAGTCATTTTTAAAAAACAACTGAAGGAACTCGATTCATTGATACAAAGAAGGCTGGATGTCAGCGACGAATTATTGAATGCGAAGGCAAATGGAGAATTGGAGCCATCCTATCTGTCATTGGTTTTTCGGCGAAGCATGTTGCTGGAGAAACGAATTCAGTTGATCTGTGACGAATTATGGAATGCTGAAACTGAAAGGCTGAATATAACAGAAATTCATAACGGGAAGGGAGTAACGAACCTGAATATCATACTCTACCTTTCACTGGCAGCGTTTCTATTTATCGGGTTTGCCCTTTACCGGAAAGCCTGGCGCAAGTATGATCAGCATAAAAGCGAGAAAAAGCGTTTCAGTACTTTGCTGGATGCGGCACCCGATGCCATGATCCTGGTAAATAGGGAAGGCTTTATCCGTTTTTGTAATGCTGAATCGGTGCAAATGTTTGGTTATACCGATGCTGAAATTAAAGGAATGAAAGTGGAAGAACTGATTCCGGAAGGATTGCGGAACAAGCATTCGAAGATGAGACATGAATTTCAGAGTTCTGAAAAGACACGCAGTTTTCATACCGGATTAGAACTGCAGCTTTTAAAGAAAGACGGGCAGATTATACCCGTTGAAATCAGTCTTTCACCTGTCAGGTTAAATGAAAAGACTTATATGCTGGCTTCCATCCGTGATCTTTCGGCAAGAAAAGCAGCGGAAGAAGAAATCAGGACACTTTACCAGCAGATCAATCAGGCCCATGAGGCGATTGCTATCCTGAATACCGACTTCAGTATCCGGACCTGGAACGGGGGAGCTGAGGCACTTTTTGGTTATTCGGCAAGCGAAGCTATCGGCAAGAACGCAAAGGATCATTTACTGACTCAGGAAAATGAAGCGGAGCCCTATAAATTGATGCATAGTAACCGCGATCATATTTACTGGGCAGGCAAACTGACTATTAAGGCAAAAAATGAAACAGTTAAAACGGTCCATACTTCCCTGACAGCTATAAGAAATCTACAAGGAGAACTGACAGGGTATGTTGCCGTATGTTATGATATCAGTGAATCAACACGGTTGCAGCAGGAACTGGAGTATCTCGCCGGTATTGTGGAACAATCGGGGATTGCGATTCTTTCAACAGATTTAAACCAAAGAATTTTGAGCTGGAACAAAGGCGCTGAAAAATTACACGGGTATACCGCAGAAGAGGCCATTGGTCATACCCCGGATGAACTGAGGTTAGGCAGCTTTTCGGAAAGTGAAATCAAAACCAGTAACAGTGAAATGATGAGCAAAGGAAACTGGGAACTGGAAGGAAATTTATACAGAAAAGATGGTAGTTCATTTTTTGGCCAGCTATCAGGTAGTTTGGTGAGGGATGATAAAGGGAAGCCTAATTCAGTGATGATTGTGGCCCGGGATCTGAGTAAGAGAAAGGAAATGGAAGATCAGCTGAAGATGTATAATACCGAGCTGGAGAAAATGGTGGAGATGCGTACCAATGAAGTCAGAAAAAGTGAAAATAAGTATCGGTCACTTTTTGAAAATAACCCCATGCCCATGTTATTGTATGAGAATGATACAAGGCATTTCAGGGATGTAAACCAGGCCGCCATCGACTTATACGGTTTTACCCGGGATGAGTTCATGTTCATGAAAATGACTGATTTGCTTCCGGATATTGAAGATAAAAAGGGCAGCACTGTGGATTATGGTAATCTGCAACAACTATCATCGGGTAAAAAAACCTGGTTGCATGCCAGAAAGGATGGTTCAATCGCACAGGTGCAGATTTTCAAACACCCCGTAACCTATGAAGGACATGCAGCACAATTGGTGCTGGTGAAGGATCTGACTGAGAAAATACAGGTTCAGGACTCCCTGAAAGCGGAACAGGATAAACTGAAATGGATTGTTGCCAGCACACCCGGTGTGCTGTACAGTACCAGGTATAATGAGGATAAAAGTTCTCAGATTCTGTATATGAGTGAAACAGCAGAAGATATTTTAGGTGTAAAACCAGAAGATGCCATCCGGGATTTCAGCATCATCTCAGATAGAATTTTTAAAGAAGATCTCAAATTAATGGTAAACGAAGCTGATCGTTCTGCAAAGGAATTAAGCCAATGGAAAGTACAGTTCAGGTATCATCATCCGGTGAAAGGGCTGATCTGGATTGAAGGTTCCTCCCTTGTTTCACCAGGGCCGGATCGGTCAGTCTTGGCGAATGGGATCATGATGGATATCACTGCATCCAAAAATGCTGCCGAGAAAATCGATTTGCAAAGGGCACAATTAACAACAATCAGTGATAACCTGCCGGGTTTGTTGATTTATCAGATGGCCGGATATAGTTTTGAAGACCGGCATTTCACTTATTTCAGCAAGGAAATTATCAACATAACCGGTCATACTCCAGAGGAAGTATTGAAGGAGCCTTATCTTTTATATCAGTTGATACACCCGGAGGATGTACCCGTATTGATCATGGCTGAGAAAAAAGCTTTTGATACCAAAAGCCGTTTTGAAGCCGAAATCAGACTCATCCTTCCTTCCGGAGAAACCAGGCATTATCATATGAATTCCATACCCAGAGTCCGGATGGACGGGTTAACCGTGTGGGACGGATTCCAGATTGATATTACTGCACGAATCAAGTCACAGGAAACCATTCGTGCTTCTGTAGAACGTTTTGAAATGGTATCAAGAGCCACCCGGGATGTGATCTGGGACTGGGATATCCGGGCAGGAATTGTTTGGAGAAATGATAATTTTTTTATCCAGTATGGATACAGAAAACCGGCTACCAACGGAAATGGAAACGGAATAGCAGTCGCCAATGGTAATGGTAATGGAGAGCATCATGCAGGCTGGTGGAAACATGTTCACCAGGATGACCGTCAGAAAATTTATAAAGGGATCCGGAATTGTATTAACCATCGCCGGCCATTCTGGAAAGATGAATACCGTTATCTGAGGGCTGATGGCAGTCAGGCCTATGTCAATGATTGCGGGTATATTATATACGACGATAACGGGCAACCGGTAAGGATGGTTGGAGCGATGGAAGATATCAGCGAGATCAAACGCACTTCCAATGAGTTGAATAAAAGTTTTGAAGAAAATAAATTACTCATGGAGCGCCTGTCCTCCATTATTAATACTCTTCCGGCCCGTGTAGCATTGCTCGATAACTGGGGCAGGGTGGTGGAAGTGAACAATGCCTGGAGAAATTTCGAATGCCTGAGTTGTGGAACACCTTCCTATTTAAGTATCGGGGAAGATTATTTGCAATTGGTAAAAGAATCAGGATCCAGAAAAGAGGACGGGTTAAATATGCAGAATGGGATACAATCGGTTTTAAATAAATCGGTTCCTGAATTCCAGTATGAATATGTGTGTGGCAGTAAAACCGGCCGGAGCTGGTACAAGATCATTGTTACACCAATTGAAAATGAAAAATATTCAGGTGCCGTTGTAATGCACCTGGATATCACTACACTACGGAAACTGGAAATGGAACGATTGAAGGCCAAAACATTGGAACAACGTAATATTACTGCAGCTATGTTGCAGGGGCAGGAGAAAGAAAGAACCGCTATTGCAAAGGAATTACATGATAATGTAAACCAGATACTCACCGGTACCAAGATCATGCTTTCACTGGCGAATACCAATCCGGAAAAATCCGGAGAAGTGGTTCCGGTTTGTATCGAGAATATCGAATTGGCTATAGCGGAAAACCGGAAAATCGCCCATGAACTGGTCACACCCAATCTGAAGAAAAACGATCTCCTGCAGCAGATAGAAAGGTTAACCAGGTCCATGCTGCAAATGGCAGGATACGAGACAACTATTCACAGTGAAAACTATCTGCCCGATGCCCTTAGCCGTGATAAACAACTGGCTGTTTACCGCATCCTGCAGGAACAATGCACCAATATTGTTAAATATGCCAAGGGCGACAGCGTTGATATTACACTGGAAAGTCTCCCTGATTTTTTCCGGCTAGTAATAAAAGATAACGGAGCAGGAATGTTACCGGACCAGGTGAATGAAGGAATCGGGCTGAAAAATATAGACAGCCGGATTGGGGTTTTCGATGGTAAAATGAAAATAATAACAGCACCGGGAGAAGGCTTTCAACTCACTGTACTGATTCCGGCTGATTAATAGCGTAGAACTCCATTTTAAAATATCTGACAGGAAAGATGGGTGGTTTAAAAGAAAGTCAGCTCAGCTCCGGGACTGTTTTCCCTTGAAAAATATACAGCCTGTTCAGGTTGGGATTTGTTTTGATTAAAGGTAATTCCGGGTTTTCATTTCTCAGACTACTGCGGCTTTATTTTCCATAAATCCAGGCAGCTATTCGCAACGGTCCACCACTTCCTCCTTTAATCTTCATGGGCAGGGCCATCAGGTAAGCGCCTTTCACTGGAAGGCTGTCGAGATTGGCGATGTTCTCCAATCCATAAATATTCTTTTCATAAAGTATCCGGTGGGTTTCAAATTGAACAGACTGACCATAATCCACACTGGCTGCATCCAGCCCCACCGCTTTAATTTTCCGGTTCGCCACCAGCCATCTGGCTGCATCCGGATGTATCCCGGGAAAATGCAGTTTCGCTACAGCATCCGCACCCCTTTCATCGGTGCCGAGATATTTCTGGGCATCCGGGTAATAACGGCCAAAACCGGTTTTAAAAAGTAAGATGATATCATTGGGTATCTGGCCGTTTTTTTTCTCCCAATTCTCAAGATCTGCCACACTGATCTGATAATCGGATTGCTTTCCGCAGGAATCACTTACGTCAATCACCAGCGCTTCCCCACAAAGCCGGTCCATCGGAATTTCATCACTGGCCCACTTGCCTTTTGCAAAATGTACAGGTGCGTCCAGGTGAGTGCCGCCATGTTCTGCTGCACAAAAATTATAGGCTTCATAATAAAAACCGGCAGGAGTTTCGCCCACAAAAGCAGTATCAAATCTGAATTTTTCCGCGGTAGGCCAATATAAGGTCTCGTCCGAAAAAGAATAAGTAAGATCCACCCAACGCCCTTTCTTTACTTCTTTTATAAATGTTGATTCTTTTTGCTGCTGGGTACATGAAATGGCGAAGAGCAGGAGGGCAGGCAATAAATACCTCATGTTGTATTGGTTTTTTGATTCAGTAATTTAATCATTACCAAAGAATACGATATTAAAATTTCTATATAATAGGTTGTTAACCTGGTGACAAATTGATGATCTGGTGATTTCCAGCTCAGTATAAATCTGCAGATAAATGAATCGTTGAAAGGGGGAGGGGCACTTTCCATAACCCAGCTTCCCTGTTTATTTCGTATCTTTGCATATGTTCAGCCGGCGTATTATACAATTATTTTTTGCAATAAGCCTGTTCCTGCTGGCCGGAGCAGGTGCAGCCGGTAATTATAGCAATCCTGTTCAGCAATCACTCCCCGTTGCAACCGGTATCAGTTCCAAAAAAAATCCACTGAAAAATCCGGAAAGAATTAGTCCGGTGGCTGTTTCATTATTGCAACTTTCCATTCAGAAGAAAGTAAATGGCGGGGAAGCCTGCCCGGTTTTACTCAATGGATTTACGCATTCCGGTACAGCTGTTATACAGGCGCA
The DNA here is from genome assembly GCA_035439185.1 of Chitinophagaceae bacterium. Taxonomy (GTDB): domain Bacteria; phylum Bacteroidota; class Bacteroidia; order Chitinophagales; family Chitinophagaceae; genus JJ008. The sequence goes on along the minus strand of DAORJS010000042.1, from coordinate 919 downwards.
GGGTCATCTGAACAGTCACAAAGCCTATCTTTTCTTCATTTATCCTTCCCATCATTTCTGGTGATTCCTGCTGCTATCAGGTAATATAGCACCGGTCTTATTACAGCACCGGTTATTTTTCATTTCAATCAACCAGTACAATGAACCCAACATTAACAACGGTTCTGGTACTCCTGGGATCCATTTTCTTAGTAATCTGGTTCCTGGTGAGAATACATGATCGTGATAAAAAAAGAGATTCCCTGAAAGATTCAGGGAAGAAATCAGCATAAAGCAGGGGCAGTCTCAGCAATCAGTAAAAAAGGCATAGCCACTAAGACACAAAGCGGATCTTTTGAACAGTTCTTTATTGGTGGCATCTTGTTGCTCTGTCCAAAAGTATATTGTTGAGACTGCCTTTTCTTTCAAACAGTTAAAATGGAAAATATGACATCCATCAACACCAACAAGGAAAAGGTATCACCCTATCAGAAAGCCAAAAAATACAGGGCCGCGCGTTTGACCCTGAAAGGATATATCCGTGATTTTTTTCTGATCAGTATTGCCGTGTTCAGTGCCGCATTCGGACTGAAAGGGTTTTTACTGACCAATCAATTCATTGATGGCGGAGCCACCGGTGTTTCACTGCTGATTTCAGCCCTGAGTGATATTCCGTTGTATGTACTGATTATCTGTATTAATATTCCCTTTATCATAATGGGGTATAAAACACTGGGTAAGAATTTTGCCATCAAAACAATCCTGGCGATAATCGGACTGGCGTTGGTGATAGCTAATATTTCATTTCCGAATGTAACTGACGATAATCTCCTGGTTGCTCTTTTTGGTGGTTTCTTCCTGGGGGCTGGTATTGGATTTGCTATCCGGGGCGGTGCAGTCATTGATGGCACCGAAGTACTGGCCATCTGGCTCAGCCGGA
>DAORJS010000041.1:0-14951 GCA_035439185.1 Chitinophagaceae bacterium | reverse complement strand
CAGATAAATGATACCATTATATACCAGCGGCGTGTTGCATGGTACACTGTTGAGGTTATAATACCAGACCGGATTACCATTTGTCAGATCAATGGATACCAGGTAACCGCTATTACTTTGCGTTTGTGCCAGCACCCTTCCATTGCTGATCACCGGATTACAACCTGGATTATTGGTCAGCGGCAATGTAGTGGTGAAACGCCAGTTTTCCTGACCATTGGAGCTTCGGATAGACATTAAGCCAGCCGGAGTTGAGAAATAAAGGTTACCCTGGTAATAAGTAGGATTCCTGCCTCCGACAATTGCATAATTCGTGCTGACACTCCAGATCAGACTGCCATTGGATATCCGGTGAGCAGAAATAGAACCCTGATTGGCCTGCCCTGTGACATAAAAAACAGTATCTCCTGAAACAACCGGAGTGGAATAGCAGTAAGAATTCGCATACCCGGCTGAGCTATTCACTTTCCACAGAAGCGGACTATTAACATTATCTGTAAACAATTTAATATTCAGCAGGCCATTACTGTTCTGTTGTGAATGAAAAACAGAGCCTTGCAATCCCTGGAGCGCGACGGTAGCTGTTTTGATGAGGCCACTAGCCGTATAAGCAACCACCTGAATGGAATAGTCATTTTCATACCGTACATTCAGCAATGTATCAATCCGGTTAACCAGGTTAGAATCAGCAATAACACCATTTACCAATATCCTGTATTTTACCTGTTCCCCGGGATTAGAGGAAACGGAAGCAGTCCAGTTGATCACACATTTTGACCATGTCCTTTCTATTGGCTGGGCGGAAAAATCAGAAAGAGAAGCTGCCGGTGTTCCTCCTCCACCGGGTCCGGGTCCACTTCCTCCCCCACTGGTTGAATTATTACGGCTGCAGGCTGTGAAAACTATTATTGATGATAATAAATAAATGATCTGCTTACACTTCATTGAATCAAATTATACTCTGAATTTAATTTAAAAAAAGGAAAACATCAATTAATAAACAGGAAATATAAAAAAGTATGAAATACAAATAGTTACTTATTGCATCAGAGGTAGCAGGTATCCTTCATTATCATAACTACTTTGAGATTCAAAATATATAATTCAATAATAAATTCTGTTCTTACGTGATCTAAATATAAAGCGGAGTACCCGGATCAGGAAAATCACCTTGCCGGGTGAGGCTTTCCTGTTTTCCGCCCCCCATTTTCACCATTCCGGGTACTTGTCCTGTCCCGGATAATGCTGAAAATTGCAGTCAAATAACTGGTATGCCTAATTACAACAGTTTAATCCAAAGAGGCCGATCCATCATATACAAATGCCTTATTGTTTTCTTTTTACTGATCAGTCAGATTTTGCCGGCACAGGAAGCGGTATATCTCAAAAACCGCTGGACCGGAGAATATATCGGCGGGGAAGCCAGTCAGCTGGTTTTATCACCTGCTATCAAGAAATCACTCTGGTATATCGAAAGAATTGATGATGATTATGTCCGGCTCCGGAATAAATCGGATCAATACCTGAATGTGGAAAAAGGCTATCTCGAAGCGAGTAAGGTACCCGCCGGTTTTTTCAGTGCTCAATGGAAACTGAGTGTCATTGACGGACACCATCAGATCAGTAACCGCTGGAAAGACATACAGATCCATACCCAGAACCGGAAACTGGAAGCCAGCAAGGCGGCTCCAGGTTGGTGGAGTGCACAATGGATCCTGGAAGATGCCGAAGGGAATACCCTGAACCCCAAAAATTTCTCCCTGAATGCTTATACTCATTTTACGCCTGAATCCGGCAAGTATTACAAACTGCAACAAATTAACTCTGCAAAGGAAATAACGTATATGGATGTAAATCCAAAGCGTTCGGATGAACTGGTTTTTTTACCTGAATACAGCGGAGATAATGGCGGGAAAGCCTGGCGTTTTGTGCCGGTAGCCGATGGCTGGTACAAGATCACCAATCTCAAACTGGGTGGGAATAAAGTACTCGCTATTGCCAAAAACACCAATGGCAGTTATTATTTTGTGCTCACCGATTTTGCCATGTATCCCAATCAGCTCTGGCGGATGATTCAGTTTCCGGATCCTACTTTGAAAAAAGTGGTGGCAGATTATAAACTGAGCCCGGAGAGACTGGCCACCCCTCCTTATACCCTGGTATCCAAACAACACGGACTGGAAGCCATTCATTCCAATGCCGATACATTCAGCAATTCAAGAGTTATTGCTTACACCTTTAATAAATTGTCGGCCCCCTATGGTCCTTTTGATTTGATGGTACAGCCCGGTCCTGTCAATGATCTTACTGCTATCCGGAATATTCCATTAAGTGAGCAGGAAGCACGGGAACAGGCAAATGCCTCTATACAACAGGCTTTAAAAGTAAGTGAGGAAGCCATGCTCAAAGCTACACCCAAGGCTGTTTCTCCCTATAAACCACCATCAGGCCATATCAAGGGTGAAACAGGTCTTAACCCCGTTGCATCCGGCAGGGATTTTGGTGCCTTACTCAAAAACCCGGGAACTGAATACACACAGGAAGAATGGGATGCTGCTGTGAATGCCGCCGGAAAAATCCCCATGGAGATCCATAACAATACCAATTTTGAAGTGCAGATCATGCTGGATTATTTTGATGAAAACGGTTTACAAGTGATCAAAAGGTATACTCCCACTCCGTCGAGGAAAAAAATATTTGTATTACTGAGCCCTGATGTCACCTATTTATACATTACAGTGCTTGACCCCACCAATAACTTCATCGTTCATCAATCAAAGAAATTCTACCGGTCTAAGGCTATGAAGTATTTCCTGGACGGGAACAAGGAAAAGGTATGGGAAACCATCTGGGATTGGTAATTTACCTGCCAGGGGTGTACAGACTGCCTCCTTCTATACTGATCAGGCGGGCATATCGAGTTGAATCTCGTATCCATCTTTCATCCGGATATCCAGTTTTCCGCCTATTTTCCCGGCCCGCATGTTCATATTGCTGATGCCCAGTCCATCGGAATTAATTTGCGTATGTGCATCACCGTTATCTTTTACTGTCAGATGCAACCCTGCCTTATCCATGTATAAGCTGATCAGCACATGGTTGCCCTTGCTGTGTTTGACAATATTGGTTATGGCTTCTTTAAAAATCAGGTAAATGGCCTGCCTTTTTTCTGGGTCAATGAATTTTTTGGTATCGATTTCCGAAATACTGAATTCATGGGTAAAATTTTTAAGGGCCAGGTTTCTTTCTGCAAAGGCGCGCATCCGGTCGATCAGGTTTTCATATTTATCTTTCCGGCTGTCCATGGCCCAAACCGTATCACGCATATGCTCCATGGCTTCCCGGCTCATTTCACTGATTTCATTCAGTGACTGTTTCTGATCCCCGGTGGCCGAATAAGCCAGCAGCTGACTCTGCATGGCCAGTCCGCTTAAGATGGTGCCCACATCATCATGCAGATCACTGCTGATCCGGGTCCGCAACTGTGCCAGTTCCTTTTGTCTCTTCAGCCGCTGATTGAATTGATTCCGGATCACGGCAATCACAATCGCCAGCAGTCCGATGATCATTAAGGCAATCACCCAGGGTTTCTTATACCAGGATTGCCGCATGATCACCGGCAGTGAATAATGCCAGGCATTGGCATCATTCAGAGCGGTGGAAACTTTTACTTCCAGCAGGTATTTGCCTGGAACAAGTCCCGTGAGGGAAATATTATTTTCCGGTTTGTATTCCGACCAGTTATCACTATAGCCTTTTATCCGGTAACTGTAATAAACCGACTGATTGTATTCAGGAACAGAAAAACCAAAGTCCAGGTTTCTCTCAAACGGACTTAATACCAACGACTGCATACTATCCAGTCCGGCAGAAAAATAGCGGTATTTATTTTCGCGGCTGTTATAAACTGAAATACTCACCAGTTTCACCAGCCTAACCGGTTCGGAAGAGAGAATAAATTCCAGATCAGTGGATTTAAAAGAGAATAATCCATTAGTGGAACCCATGTAATAGCGACCATCTGATGCTTTAAATGCTGAAGCCCGGTTGAATTCAATATGTGCCAGCGGATGTGCATCCGGAAGATTGAAGAAGTTAAAAGAACGGGTATTAAAATACAGCAGGCCATTACTGCTACCCAGGTAAAAATTTCCCTGTTCATCCGGCAGTATACTAAACACCGCACGGTTCAGCAGTTGGTTATTCTGTATACTCGGATCCCGGTAGATGGTGGTTTGTCCGGTACGGATATTAAGCTGGCCCAATCCATCGGTACACCCAAACCATAGCTGATCACCAATTCTCTCCAAATCAGTTATATAATTATCTGTGGTACCCAATTCTTTTTGTTTGTATTGTTTCAGCAATTGGCCCTGCTTACTGATCCTGCATAATCCATAATCATGACTGCTTACCCAAAGCTGATTGGCATTGATATCTTCAACGATATCATTCATATCGCCATTCCTGCTTTCCGGTTTTTGATCAGCGGAACTAAGGGATAATGGATAACTGATCAGACGATCATGTACCAGATCATAGCAATGCAGCGTGAATGTATTCCATTTGAAAAGCCAGCAGCTGTCTCCACGGAGGTACTGGGTGCAATGGCCACTAAAGCTGCTGTCGAACATATACCGGATTTTTCCTGTAGGAAGATGAATCTTTACATTATTCCATAAGAGATGCTGTTTCCAGTATTGAAGACTGTAGGTTGAAATAAGGTCCCCCTTCCTGTATAATTCTGTGGGCAATGGTACGAAGCCGGATTGGCCAGACTTCTTCACAGAAATACCGGTATAATAAGAAGCGTATATGTCATGACTTTCTGATTCTGTGATCCCCCGGTAACTGATCGGTTTGCTTTGTTGTTCCGGCACATTAGTGATCACGGTTTCCCCGAAGAAATCAAGCGGAGGCATTTTTCTTTTCAACCGATAGAGATTGCCCGCTGTTTGTAACAAGATGCCCTGACCTTTTTGCCGGCCGAAACTGATCAGGGTTTCACTGAGATGACCGGGTGCTTCGGACTCCACCAGTCTGGTGAATTGCGGAGACAGATCCTGTACTGTACCGGTGTTCCGATCAAGTATAAAGAGGTTGAGATTACTGGCGATATAGATGAGATTGTCTTCCACATAAATCGCCTGCATTTTGCCGGCAATATTGGCGGGTATGTTGGAATAAACTTCAAGCTGGTCAGTCGCCGGATTCCACCAGTAAATAATATCCTGACGGATACCTGCAAAGAAAACAGTTTCTTTATTGGCGTATACATAAAAAGAAGCGGTAACCGGTGACGCAAAGTGCCTGACCAATTTACCATCCAGACTGACCCTGATGATTTCATCAGGAAGAAATAGCCATTGATGCTGTTCTGTACTGCTGTAATTAAATTCCTTATTCAGCACGAAGGCTTTCTGGAAAATTGTTTCCGCTTTGGCTCCCCTTTTTTTCCGGCAAATATTTATCTGAGGCTCTCCCGCATTGGAAAAAACATAATAAAGGGTGGAGCCGGATTGTTGTCCGAAGCGGAAATAGGCTGGCTTTTTATCCCCTGTTGAAAAACTATCCAGCAATCTGCGGTTAATGGGATCATAATGTAAAACCTGCTCATTATCGACTAACCAAAACTTACCTTGTTCATCCGTTGTGATTTCACCAAAAATATTACTGCCCGTTCCGCCGTTGATTGGATAGGATTTGCTACCGGTCAGATAGCAAAGCCGGTTACGGCCATCAAACACATGCAGCCCTGCGCTGCTGGACATCCATAAATAACCCTGTTCATCTGTTTTGATACCGGTGAAAATGCCATTGCTCAAATTGCCAATCTTTACCCGCTCCATCTCAAAGCTGGCAGGAACCGGCTGATAACGGAGGGGCTGTCCGGTAAGACGACCGGCAAGCAGCAATAAAAAAATCAGGTGGATAGAAAAGCGATACAACGTGCAGTGGGTTGTTGTATTCAAATATAAATGAATATCGGGAAGGGATGATTTTGTGAATGAAAAAGAGAGTTTAACCGCTAAGACGCCAGGGCGCTAAGAATTTCACCGCAGAGGCGCAGAGTACGCTGAGATTACGCAGAGATTTTGCGCACTTAGCGTACTTGGCGGGAAAAAATATCAGGGATAAAAAATCGGGGCTATTTAATATACCCCTTCATATACTGCGTGATTGCTTCTGTTTTATTATTTACATGAAGCACTTTGTACATTTTCTTGACATGGCTGCGGACGGTTTCGATGGAAACATATAATTCAGCGGCGATGGTCTGGTAGCTTTTGCCATCCACCAGTTTTTCCAGTATTTCTCTTTGCCGGTCGGTGAGGATGGTGGCTTTGCTGATGCGTCCGCCCATGAGGTGGTTCACGATTTCCCTGGCGATGGAGGGCGACATATAGGAACCGCCGGCTGCCACGATCCGCAGGGCTTCTACAATTTCTTCAAGGGAGGCTTTTTTAGAGATATAGGAACAGGCACCGGAGCAGAGTGCTTTTACAATCACATCTTCTTCTTCATAGGTGGTGAGCATCACGATATTCAGGTCCGGCATTTTCTCCAGAATCAAGGGAATGGCTTCCAGTCCGGAAATACCAGGCAGTCCTATATCCAGTAATAAAATATCCAGCTCCACCCCCCCGATTTCCAGTGCATCCAGAAAGGTTTTGGCGGAACCGTGTACGGCCTTCATCTCAAACTCCTCATGAAAACTGATGAATTTGGATACATTATCCCGGATTACTTTATTATCCTCAATCATGCTGACCCTGATCCTGCTCACGACTAATTTTTTATAAAAATAAGGGCATTCAGGAAGCCAGCCAATCACCCGGCAAGGTGCTTTTGTAGGGTGAAGAAAGAATCAATTAAAAAGAGATTTGCCAGAGGCCTCAGTCAGGTCAGCCCTGATTCGATCTCAAAGCGACTGAGACCGGTGTTTGCCAAAGCAATGGCGTTATCCTTTCAACAGATACCGGGTCAAGCCCGGTATGACGTACTGCTGGCCCAACCTTAGTGAACTCATGTATAACGTGACTCTGAATTTTTTTGGACACCCGCAACAGGCATCCCTTATGTCACCCCGGCCCTGAGCCGGGGTCTGTCGGAGGAATGGCGTTAGTTTTTCCATAGATAGTGATCAGGACAGGTATGTTATAAAACTCATCATTTTACGATTCATCAGTTTTGAATGAGCTCCCAAAAAAAGTTAACTTTAATACACCGTGAGACATCACGGTTCTCCATTAAACCATTCAACCTATCTGCATGAAAAAATCAAGCATTCGTGCGTCGATGCTCCTGGCCCCATTGGCGCTTTTCTTCCTGGCCACGATTTCATTTTCGGGTAACCCTGATCCTCGCATCTCCGAGCAAAGATCATTTAATGATACTGCCATCGTATCTGTTGGCGCCATCCTGCCTGCTGCCGATGGCCGGAGCCTTGAAATTATTTTCAATGAAAAGGCACAGGTACTAAAGCTATCGCGGGAGGAAAAGAATTTTGCCGCTTACAACAGGCAATTTGAAAACGCTTTAAAAGCTAAAAGTCCACTGCGACTTGTTACAGACGGACAAAGGGGCTTGCTGCTCAGTGTGGCAGAACCTAGCCCACGGGAGCTTACTTATTTCAATGACCTGCACAAGAATATGCTGCAGGCAGAAGCTGCCAGGCGGATTGATCTTTCTGCTATTGATACCAGTACTTTTAACAGGGTAGATGAGTACCTGAAATGGCCTGTTTTCAGGAGCTGTCTGAAAATAGTTCCCGACTATGCTAAAGCCAAAGAAATATTTGACTTTTGTGCAGCGCAGTCCTGTCATATTATAGGCCCAAAGCAGGTTAATCCCTGTATTCCTTTTCAGTATGTAAAAGATGGTTGTTATGCTAGGGCACATAAAATGCGCTGGATCATTGAAAAATATTTCGGCTATTGCAGTGAAAAAGTATTCAGCTTTGCCACTGAAGGACATCATAAGCTGGCCGTAAAAGCCGATAAATGGGGGGGCTGCTGTGTGGAGTGGTGGTACCATGTTACACCGCTGATCAGGGTAAGGGCCCAGGCTGGTGAAAGGTCATATGTACTGGCTTATGTGATTGACCCGGGTATGTTTGATAAACCGGTATTATTATCAACCTGGCTGACTGCCCAAAAATCAACATTCTGTAATCCCAATGCTGCGGTGGATGCCTATAGTATTCAGCCTTCAACTGCTTATACACCCACTTACCCAACGGGAACTCCTTATGTAACCGACCCCGGGTATACTGATACCAATTACTGGCTGACCGCCTATGCTACCCTGACAACCTGTAACTAATGTATCGGAATTACATAAGACAAAGCAGTATAAATTATCATCCGGCTTTTTTGCTGAAAAAACAGCTTTGCTTTTTGCTGTTCTTAGTCCTCAATGCAACAATGATGACCGCTCAATCTGTTCCCGATCAGGATTCTTTACAAAGACATTTTACCGTGGCGAAAGTTTATCCGGAAAAATACAGTGATCCGGGTACCGTGCAGGTAACCTTCTACGAGTCAGCCCGGTTTTATAAAATAGAAAAATCAAATCCGCAGTGCAAGGCCATAGTTGCTATACTGAAGGAAGCGATCAAAAAGAAAAAGCGGGTGTTAGTTACTTTAAACAATCCGGAGGGAAATATCATACAACAGGTGGAGTGAGAGGTGAGTGAGAAAAGGGAGAGAAAATATTTCACGCAAAGCACACAAAGACGCTGCGTCCGCTGCACCGCTGTGTCCGCTGCGAGAAAAAATCTCTCCAGCAGGACTCTCCTAGCGTTTCCTCGCGCCATCGCGTCATAGCGGTTAAGCTCTCCGAAAACTCCCTGTTCTCATTTCTAAGCAGTGAATCTTTCCCACAAAGGCACAAAGAACACAAAGGGAGAGAAAGTATTTCACGCAAAGCGCGCAAAAAAATACGCAAAGACGCTGCGTCCGCTGCACCGCTGTGTCCGCTGCGAGAAAGATTCTCTCCTGGCGTTTCCTCGCGCCTTCGCGTCATAGCGGTTAAGCTCTCCGAAAACTTGCTGTTCTCATTTCCCCCCGGTAAAAAACCTAATACTGACACAAACTATTATCTGCCTTGATATAATAATTCCTGTAATTTTTAGCTTTCGGATCCATGCAACCCACCAGGTTCAGGATCTCAATCCTTCGGAAATCCACCGGCTGACTCTCCGCCTGTAGCGCGATATAGCCTTCCTTTAATGGAGTATTCTCTCGACTTATCCAGTAACTGCTATCTGTCACATTGCCCCTGGTCCAGCCAAAATCCTTATTGATAAAACCCTCCCCGACCTGGGTATTGGTATAAGTTAATACCGTATCATTATTCACGATATGCCTGATCAGGGAATCCCCATATACTTCAGCGATCACGGTCACCCATTCACCTTTCAAATAGGTTTTGCTGTTAGAGTTCTGAATATGTCCGGTATAGCGTTTCCCGTTTACATCAATCACTGTTCCGGGCGTGCAAACATTCCCAGTGCTGACCGTATCTTTTCCATTGCCGCATAGAAACTGAAATTCCAGCGATACCGGAAAATCCTGCAACAATCCCATAGAAGCTGCCGACTGTGAGTGTAACATCACTCCGCTGTTCCGGTCGGCCCAGTCCGGCGCATCCGCCAGGTGATCGCCGGTAAAACGATACTGCATACGTAGTTTATAATAAGAGTATGGAACTTTATTATACAGATGCCCGAAATGGCTATCGAATTTCTCATAATCGCTGTACACAACACGAATCATACTATCCTCCACCCGGAAAGTTTTTTTGTAATTTTCTCCCACCGGAAAGCCTTTGATCTTGATATCCCAGTTGGAGAGATCTTTGGAGTTGAATATAGGGAGCCATGTTTCTTCTGATTTCTGTTCCCTTGTGGAAGAAGTACATGAAATCAAAGCGCAAACAAGGGCTGAGCTAATTACTACAGCCGGGATTGACATGCATTTCATATGAATTCGTTTACTGTGGTATATCTATTTCATTTTACCCTTGGCAGGGTATTCCCTGTTAATATCAAAATCCTTTTGTACTACAACTGAGGCAGAAATGCAAATTAATTAACCTTTCGGCCAGGTGTACAAGTGAAAAAAAGAAAAGTCACCCGTTCCCCTTAACATGACCTGAAAAGATAATGCTGACGGAGATATTTGGCAATATTATTCCAGCTGGCAGCATTTATTGACTAAAAGAAGAAACAGACAGCCCTAAAATACCCTGTCCGGTGTATTGGATTTCTGGAGAAATCGGTACATTTTCGGCTCTAAATATAGTCCCAACCTGCTAACTAACAGTATTTTACCTGATTTTGCGAAATACAAAGTCCGATACAACCGGTTGACAGGAATTTTCGACTATTCACTAATTATTATTTGAATCAAACCTAAAAACGTAACTATGAAGTTCCCGATTTTCGTTCTCGGATTTTTCTTATTTGCTTCGATCAGCTCCCCCGCACAAACCGCCACGATCAAGGCGGCCACCGTGAATAATTTATTAAGACTGGTCAAAGTCCAGGACAGTATTCCTGCACTGAAAGGTGAAGAAAAAAAAGGCGAGGATGGGGGAATTTATAATGTTGCCAAATTGCCGGCCATGGGAAAATATCCTATCCACATTGAAGAATATCCTCAACAACCAAAACCATATTCCTTCTCGATTCCAATCACCCTTTCGAAAACACTAACCTACTTAAAACTGAAAACCGAATTGAAAACCCTGATCAAATCCAAAGCGATCAAGGGTGTCTGGAAGACAGACCAGGACAACGAATTCAGTCTCTATTTTATTGGTACAGATTCTACCGGCATTCACCTGATCATGGATATGTCTGAGAAAATGGCACACATCAATATATACAATATTGAGGGACAGCTACAGTAACCGGATCTTATAATATATGATCCGTTGATTTTTTTTACCCAATCAGGGTGTCAGAACGATCAATGATTTATCTCTTATATATTAAAAATAGATTTGGCTAAAAGGTTATCACCATCCTAGTTTTGAAACCATGAAGAAATTTTTTTCCCTTTTATTGTCCATCCTGCTGGTCAACTCCCTGTTTGCTCAATGGGGATCCCTGGCTGTATTTGAGGAAGATGAAGCCAAAACAGTCAAATTCGTCCGGATATTTCCGGTCAAGTGCACGGTCACCGATATACAGGCAGGCTATAGCGGCAATATCATGCAGAACGTAAATAATTATATGCACCTCGACGGCAAAAGGGTGTATGCGAAATTTTTTATCCCTTTTTCCGGTTTCGAAGATGCCAAAAAATTTGCGCTGGATAAGTACATTCCCAAGAAAGACGCTAAATCCGTTCGCTTCATCGAAGAATCGGAAGAAATATTATTGAATGAGAAAGGGGAAGTGGTATCGAGTAAAAAAAGGGAAAAACCACTGGGTACCATCATTGCCTATTATAATAACGGCACAGAAATCTATCAATGGTCTGCCTGTGAAATATGGGGAAAATCGCTCAACAAATCGCCCGGTGAATTAGCCCGGCAGTGCGGAGGGCAAGGTGCTAAAGGCGGAGTACTGATTTCAGACTGGAAACCCGGGATGGATTGGTATACAGCCGAAAAAGAAGCCCGTAAAAGGGCCTCCCGTTATGCCCTGCCCGGTTCCTATAAGGCATTCGCCATTGATGAATATGGACGTAACCAGCTTTCACTCTATCAAACAGGTTACACCGCACAAGAGGCCGACAATATCCGCCAGGGCAAGCAGCCGGATGGAGAGAGAATTGATTATACCAAAGAAGATTATGTAGACAACCTCCCTCCTGCCACCATCAACAAATTCAAGTCTTTTATAAAAGAAGAAGAAAACAGACTAAAATCCCAGGGCTGGGTACGTTTTGGTTCCCGGTATGATTATGCTGAACACCTGATCAACCAGATGATCTATGGTCCTCGCCAGGAACAACCGGTCTCGGTCATTGTTGTAACCGAGGACGCCAATGTAAAAGCAAGCATCATTCAAAACTATATGGACCTGGCGGTTCAAACCACGGGGTCGAAAAATTATGTGGTGTTTTATGACTTGCAGTCCCCCACTGACTCGCGTGCGCTGAATTTATTCGTCGAAAACCAGGCAAAAAGCAAATTACCTGTTGGCTTGATTTTCTATAAACGGAAACCCACTTTTGAAGGGGATCTGCTGAGCCTATTTTATGATGCTAAAAAGGGGTTCAGTTTTTTTAAAGGAGTGTTACTGAAGAATGAAAACGGTAATGAAGTATATGCCGGAACAAAAACCCTTGGTCATATATCAGCTGAACTGTATCGTGATGTTTCCCTGAATCAATGGGTATACAGCGTAAGCACGGCTAATGCTGATAAAGATTCGGACGAAGCAGACAAACGCCTGAATGCCCGGTTGACTGAGATGGAGAAGCAGGGTATATATATTATACGTAAACGGGAATCGGATGACAAAAGCAAAAGTTATACTGAAGTTTTTGATAAAACCGGTACTCTCGTACTGTCAACGGAAAAACAGTTGGCAGGATCCAGGGCTGCTAAGTGGATTTTCTATGAAAACAAAAACTAAGGACGGGAACCTGTACCCGCATTCTTTATAAAAGTTATCCAATGCACACCAAACAATTCGTCCTATTGATCCTTTTAGCAGGAGGTTTATTTCAAGGCTATGGCCAGGAAGGCCGGCAACCGACTGCCAATGAAAAAGCAGTCGTGACGGCCAACTGTCAGCTCATTCTTCAAAATATCCCCAACAACTTCGACAAGATCAAAAAAGGAACTGCTACTGATTTTTATGGGATTCAGGCTTTTGAATCCACTGTTCACTTATTTCCCGGTAGCGGCAGTCCCGTTCCACAACGCATCTTCTTTGAAACAGAGAAAGGAGGCAAAACGGTCAAAACTTTTACGGAAGAAATACCCTTTAGCATCGAGACCAGTATTGAACTGCTGACACCGTTATTCAAACAAAATGGCATGACGGAAGTGGCTCCTGTACGGCCACAGGAATTTATGGTGACCAGGAGTTTTAAAGGGAAAAACGGGGTGCTGATCCTTTCAGCTAATCCCATTACCCAGGGAACAATTATCACGATTGGCAAACCTTACTATTACTATGAAACTGTAACAGCCCCGGTTATTGTGAATAAAACAGACAAAGTACCAGCTGAACAAAAAGAAATTAAAGTCAATCCTGAAGCCGACAAAAAAGCGGAAGAAAAATTAACCAGATCGCTCATCAAACTCTACAAATCCGCCACGAATAAATCCGGTTCTTTCAAAGAATACGAAACTGGTGTACCGGAAAAATCGGAAAATGTAACAATCTACAATGTCGCAAGTGTCCTGGAACTGGATGACCTGCAGGCCGCCTTTTTGTTTAAAACCACACAGACCAACTGCATCAACGGGATATCCATGGACATTAAAGCGTGCAGCAGTCCTCATTTCATTAACGCTTTGAATAAAATGGCCAAAACCCCGGAAACATCGGGGGAAGTGATTACAGAGAAGAAAAGAGGAGTAACGAGATATGCATTACGTTCAAAGTCACTGGCACAAGAAATCATTTCGCTGCTGGATTTTGAATACCCCGGGTATTCCGATCGGTTGATTTGTCAGGCAATCTACAACAGCTCTCAGCCTGTCGTTGAAGTAAATCAGTCGAACAACGGCGTTTACAAAAACTATATGCCGCTGCCACCTTCAAATCCCTCCTTACTGGAAAACTCTATCCAGCTTGGATTTTCAACGCTAATCAGTAAACAATTAAATCCGGATGGCTCTTTTGCTGCCCTGCGTCAGGGAAATCCCATTCAACAAGCCGACAATACAATTTATGAAATTGCGAATCTTGTCACGTTGCCGAATATCAGTACAGCCCAGCTATTTGTTGCCAAAAATGATAAAGGCACCAGCGGCCTGGTCATGAATATTGATCCGGCAATCACGGGCTACTATATTAATGCAGTGAAAAATATGATCAAAGATCCCCAGGCCCAGAAAGAAATTGCTTCTGTAACATCTGAAAAGAAAGGCAGCGGCGAAACCATTTATACCTATACATCACTGGCAGCGGGATCAAAGTTGTTTATTATCATTGACCATCCTGATCCGAAGGAAAAGGATGATGTCGTGTTTTTCAGAATATTCTAAACAGAGATACTGTCAGGAAGTACACACATTATTAGAAGAAATTACAAGTGGGGCTATACAGGAGGCACTGCCTGCTTTTACACCGTACAGGAAAGTCATTTTCAAAAAAATAAGCAAGAAAAGCATTTCCAAAAACAAAATTTGATTGAAATGATTCTGCTAATCTTTATTGGTAATTACTCCGTTCAAAAGCGTTTACAAGTCAGAAACTGAACATTCCGGAATAAAAAAAGCCACCCAATGGCAGCTATTTCTTTTTCCCGACAATAAACGGGTTTTGTCTTTTAATCTCAGCGCGGCTTTCTCTGTTTAGCCGCTTTCTTCTGTGCTGAGCTTTTTCTTTTTGCGGGTTTATTCTTTCTGGGTTCAGCATTCTTTTTTGCCATGGAATTAATTTTTAGGTTTGTGAATTATTGATGGATGGCTGCAGGATATTCTCTCCCCCGCTTTTCCATTCGATTCATGAATAAACAAAGATATACTTATTGGTCAATATGATCGTCTCAACATGATATCCCGACTTTGAGACCCGGGTAATTACTCACTTCCCGATACAGAAGATACAAGTTACTGATGTATCAACACTTTCAGCGGATTGGGCAACAAATAGCCAACAAGATTAGCCAAACCAAGTGCAAACGCTGCACAAACAAGAGAAGAAAAATTATTGAGTATAGAGAGTGCAAGTCCGCATCATAGCGCCTGCGAATTAAGCATTACAGTTTAACGTAACTGCCGGGCAACAGTGTCCTGTTGTAATCCCATGTACT
>DAORJS010000040.1:0-15023 GCA_035439185.1 Chitinophagaceae bacterium | reverse complement strand
AAGCTTCGGCGGGCGAGGCAATATCTAATAACCAATTCCAAATACCCAATTCCAATGTATCTAAAACGCACGAACAGTTCAGACCCCGATTTTCAAGTTTTAGTGGAACGCCTCAACAAGTACCTGCTTGGTCAATACGGTGGGCTTCAGGATTTCTATAGCCAGTTCAATAAGATTGATAATATTCCCAACGTGGTACTGGTATATGAAAACGATCAGCCCGCAGGTTGTGGCTGTTTTAAACAATTTGAAAAGGATGCAGTGGAAGTGAAAAGAATGTTTGTAGCAGATGAACAACGCGGGAAGGGCATCGGTGCGATGGTACTGCAAGAACTGGAGCGCTGGGCAGCAGAACTCGGTTATACCCGGATGGTACTGGAAATGGGAAACCGCCAGCCGGAAGCTGCCATACTTTATCATAAACTGGGCTATTCCATTATTCCGAATTACGGGCAGTATATTGGAATGGAAGAGACGAGTATTTGTATGGAGAAAAAGCTGTAGGCCTGAAAATCCGGTAAGCTATCTTTCGTGCTGTCCCATTGATTGATAGAATCTTCACAATTCCTTATCCCCCTTTTGGTTAATTTTACCCGTCAATTAACCGAATGAAAGGAATTTTTCTGTCCACCGCTTTGATTGTTGCGCTGACCGGCACTGCTCAAAAAATAGATCCTGCCAAACCTGATCTGTCACCAGGGAATTTCCGGCTGGACTCCCTCCCCGATTCAGAAATCAATATCCCCATCCAGGTGAACCTGAAACCGCTTTTTGCTATGGCCGAAAAAAGTGTGGATACCATTTTCACCTCTCCCAAATACCCCGACGATTGGGTACAGGAAGGATGTGATGTCCGCTATAAATATTCTTTCCGGAGAAGTCCGCTTAAAATCTCCGGCGTAGGTAATACCCTCACCCTGGGCTTTACCGGTTATTATAAGATCGTTGGCTCTACCCGCCTCTGTGTAAACGGAACCGTTGTTTCTCCCTGGACCCCCGCCTGCCGCTGCGGTTTCAGCGAACCGGAACGAAGAGTGAATGTTTCCTTCCTCAGTGCCCTCAGTGTGCAGCCGGATTATAAAGTAAAAGTTTTTATTAAAAGAAATGAACCTGAACCATTGGATAAATGTGAGGTATGCTTCTGGGGTCAGGATATCACCAAACAGGTTTTAAAAGGACTGGTCACCGAACTGGATGCATCCAAAAAAGAACTGGAAAAATCCTATGGCACGGTTGATCTCAAATCAAAGTTTCAGCAGGTATGGGACCAGCTGAATAAAGTATATAATCTGTATGGATTAGGATGGCTGCAAATGAACCCGCAAAAATTCAGGATCAATACCCTGGCCATTAATAAAGACCGGCTGGATCTTAATATCGGTCTCTCAGCCAAACCCATGATCAGTTTTGAAAGACCCGTTGAAAAATCTTCCTGGGTACCTAATATGGGAACTTACAGCAATAAAGAGGGATTCTCCATCTTCCTGGATGCCATGCTGAATTACGATTCATTAAGTATGATCATGAACCAGCAGATTGTCGGCAAGGAATTCGATTTCAAAAAGGGATTTGTAAAGAAGAAGTTTATTCTCGACAGCTGCCGGGTTTATGGCGGCGGCTTTGATAAACTGGTGATCAAGATAAATTTCTCAGGTACCAATACCGGTGTTTTCTACCTTACCGGCAAACCGGTTTATGATTCTGCCAAAAGAAGTCTGGAAGTAAAGGATATTGATTTCGATATCAAATCCAAGAATATCCTGCTCGGATCGGCCGACTGGCTCTTTGATAAAAAGATCACGAAAGAAATCAGCAAGTATGCCCATTTTGAACTGGGCGGCTATATAGACAGTGCTAAATTCACCCTTAATCAGCAACTCAACCGGGAATTGGCCAAAGGAATCAAATCTTCAGGTTCCATTCAGGATATCCGCCTGGCCGGAATTTATCCGCTGCAGCAACACCTGGTGATCCGGAGTAATTGCGAAGGGAGGCTGGCTGTTAAAGTAGAGTCGATCGACTTCAGCTTTTAGGCATTTCTTCTGTAGCTGCTTTAAAGGAATAATTCCGCTGGGCAATATAACTGAATAAGACCACTACAAAAATGGTAAGTACCTGCGCTAAGACCGGATAAATATGCAGGGTTTCCACCAGTACTTTCAACAGAATATAATTCAGGGCCAGATTGAATAAACAAATCATGAAGTAGCGGAATAACTGAATCCTGCCTTTCATATTTGAATCACTGAACACCACATATTTCGACATAAAAAATCCCACAGGAAAAGTAACCAGGAAAGAAAGGGCTAAGGCCGCAATATGCCCCTTGAAAGCAAAGAAGCCAAACTCGAAAGTTTTTTCCGCAAAAATGTATTTATAACCGATATAATACACAATCAGCCCCAACAGGGTATTCCCCCCGCCAGAGGCGGCATAACGGAAGGTCTGCAGATTCATCAGCTTTTTAAACGGAGGATAAAAAAAGTCGATGATAGGCAGTACAAAATCACGGGCGCTATGGATATGGCGGCGCATGGGGGCAAAATAAGGAATAAGTCCGGAAGTCGGAAAGACCGGAAGTCGGCAGTAGGCAGTAGGCAGTAGGCAGTCGAAAGTCAGCAGTCAGCAGTCTTCAGCCTGTCAGTATATCAGTCTCTAAACCGGAGGCGGTTAAGCTTTTAACATAGGTCAGGGTATAGTTTGGCCTAAACTCCTCAACAACTCAACCGGTTTTACAATCCGCTTCTTAGAACTCAATATCCAATATCCCAATATCTAATACCCATTTCCTAATCCCTAATATCTCAATATCCCAATATCCTAATATCTCAATACCTGCAATAACCGTAATTTTGCACGCTAAACAAGACCGGATGAGTATTATCAAGGAGATCAAACCACTGTTAAAGACTTCACTGAAAGAACTGTATGGCTATGAGGCTGCGGAAACAGAACTGACCATCAATTCCACCAAACCGGAATTTGAAGGCGATTATACCATTGTACTTTTCAGTTTTGTGAAGCAGTTAAAGAAATCTCCGGAACAACTGGGACAGGAACTGGGAACCCATCTGGTGCAACAACATCCTGGTTTGTTTACCGCTTTTAATGTGATCAAGGGCTTTCTGAATTTATCCGTAGCCAATTCCTATTGGACCCGGTTTTTAAATGAGAAGTATCAACAGAGCGGTTTCGGATCCATTCCGCCAATTGGTAAAAAAGTGATGGTGGAATATGCATCCCCCAATACCAATAAACCATTACACCTTGGCCACCTGCGGAATATCTTTCTGGGCTGGAGTACCGCTGCGATTCTCAAACACAGCGGACACGAAGTGTACAAGACCTGTATCTCCAATGATCGTGGTATCCATATCTGCAAAAGCATGGTGACCTGGCAATTATATGGTAACGGCAGCACACCGGAAAGTACCGGAACCAAGGGTGATCATTTTGTGGGTGATTACTACGTAAAGTTTGGGGAAGTACACAAGGCAGAGATGGCGGAACTGATGGAGAAGGGAATGAGTAAGGAAGAAGCGGAAAAACATGCCCCTATCATGAAAGCTGCCCAGCAAATGCTGGTGGACTGGGAAGCAGGTAAACCGGATGTGATCGCCCTCTGGAAAAAAATGAATAGCTGGGTGTACAGCGGTTTTGATATTACCTATAAACGGATCGGTGCCGATTTTGATAAAACCTATTACGAGAGCGATACCTACCTGCTTGGGAAAAAAGCCGTGCAGGATGGGTTGGCCAAAAAAGTATTTACACAGAAAGAAGATGGCAGCGTTTGGATTGACCTGACTGCAGATGGACTGGATGAAAAAGTAGTACAAAGAAAAGACGGTACCGCTGTGTATATCACGCAGGATATCGGCCTGGCTGCCCAAAAGCAGGAAGAGTTTGGCTGCGAACAAAGCATTTATGTGGTAGCCGATGAACAAAACTACCATTTCAAAGTGCTCAAACTGATTTGCGAAAAACTGGGCATCCCCGGTGCGGCTGGTATCTATCACCTCAGTTATGGCATGGTGGAATTACCGAGCGGCCGGATGAAAACAAGAGAAGGCACGGTTGTGGATGCAGATGATATGGTGGAAGAAATGGTGAATGTAGCCAGGGCCAAGACAGAAGAACTGGGCAAAGTGAAAGATTTCACAGCAGAAGAACTGAACGAACTCTATGATACCATCGCACTTGGTGCGCTGAAGTTTTTCCTCTTAAGAGTGGACCCGAAAAAACGAATGATCTTCAACCCCGAAGAATCCATCGATTTTCATGGCTTTACAGGTCCCTTTGTACAATATACACATGCAAGAATCAAATCTGTGTTGCGAAAAGCAACTGAAGCAGGCTTTAAATATGATGCCACTTCAACCGCTACAACTGATTTACTGAAACTGGAAAGAGACCTGATCATCCTCCTGGAACAATACCCAACTGTGCTGGAGCAGGCCGTGGCTGAACATAACCCCTCTGTCATCGCCATCTATGTATTCAATCTCGCCAAATCATTCAATACATTCTATACTGAACATTCGGTGATGAATGCAGAAACGGATGAAAAGAAAAGTTTACGCCTCCGCATGGCGGCCATGACCGCGAATGTGATTGCTTCAGGAATGGGATTATTGGGGATCAGGGTGCCGGAGAGGATGTAAGGACAGTCGTTAGTCATTAGTCTTTAGTCGATAGTCATTTATCTTAGATAAGTAGGGGACAATTAAAAGTGACATCTACCAAGATTCAGAACAATAAAATAGGCCATAAAAAAAGGGTGTCAAAATAGATTTGACGCCCTTTTTTAAATTATTACTTAATTTTTTGTACTTCTAATAACGAATATCGACTAAAGACTAACGACTGTCTCTATAAACCCGCCATCATCTTCTTCTGCTTCAAACTCGCGAGGGAAGGATCCATTTCAATGGCTTTATCACAGAGGCGGATTCCTTTTTCTGTATTTTCCTTACCACCCTTGCGCTGGTAACACATCCCAATCATATACAGGGCAGAAGCATTTTCTTTATCGTATTCCAGCATTTTATCCCAGTACTGCATGGCCAGATCGAATTTGGCTTTTCCATAATAAGCTTCGGCCACCATACTCAGGATATTCAGATCGCTGGGTTTTCTTTTCAGGATTTCATTGAGCATTTCCACTCCTTTGTCAAGTTCACCTACATTGAGATAGGCGATGGACAGGTTCTCCAGGTAATCATTATCTTTTTTCAGGCCTTTCTCCCCTGCTTCCAGCATGTATTTCAGCGCATCCTTATCGGCATGCATGGCATAACAGATCAGACTCAGTTCATAAGTCCAGTAGGCTTCCGTTGGTTTCAGTTCCAGGGCTTTTTTGAAATAAGGTACGGCCAGCTTATAATTCATCATATCTGCATAGCTATGCGCGATCAGGTAAGGAATTTCCGCATTGGCCGGATCTTCTTTCTCGGCGATATTCAGGTACTTGATGGCTTCTCCGTAATTATCGTTGTCGTAGTGTACGCGACCAACATAGAAAGCCACTTTCTCGTTCGGATCAGCTTTCTTCAATTTATCAGCATACAGCAAAACATCATCCTGTTGCTTCAGCTGATAAGAAAGGAGCATTAATTTTTTAAAGAGTTCAGGGCTCTCTTCTCCCATGGACACCAGTTTTTTGTAATTCTCCAGGGCCAGGTTGTATTTGCGCAGGTCATGATAAGCCAGGGCAAGTTCACTCACGATGGGTTTGCTGTTGGCATCATAACGGACTGCTTTTTCAAAATTTTTCAGGGATTCGAGGCGGCGGCCATTTTGTTTTTCCTGCAGGCCTTTCTGCAAAAAATAATCTCCGCTGTCTACCGGGGGATTGGCACTGATTCCTGCCTGTTGATTGAAGGAATCTGTCTGGGAAATTGCCGGCCACACCGCCAGGGCAATACCGCAGGTTAGGAAAATACGTCTCATAGGGTTTTATTTAGGATGGACTTAGAATAGCTACACATGCAAGTTATTATTTGCGTTGGATGAATCAAAGCTTAACCGGCTACAAATCAGCTAAAATCGTTCCAAAATAGTATTATTTCAGGATGATCCCCGAAAGCGCTGGTAAATTTACGGTCAGCCTGTACATTTTTTGATTCTTATCAACCATTTCACAACGGATCCCGGGATTAAAAACATCCCCCGTTCCCCAGTAGTTTTTACTGTCGCTGTTGAAGATTTCCTCCGTATAAGGCTTATCACTTACCCATACCTGCCAGTCATTCCGCACCACCGGAGTCAGGTTCAGGATTACCAGCAAATCATCCTTTTTCTTCTTTCCTTTTCGCTTATACACCACCACCGATTCTTCCCGATGGTTCAGATCCACCCATTCAAACCCTTCCATGTTGAATTGTTGCTGGTGCATGGCAGGTTCAGCCTTCAACAAACGGTTCAGTTCGGATATACAATCTTTTAGTAGCCGGTGACAATCGAATTGTAACAATTCCCAGGGTAATTCTGACTTATAATTCCATTCACTGGTTTGTCCGAATTCATTCCCCATGAAAAGTAGTTTGGCTCCGGGATGTGTCCACATGTAGGTATAAAGCAAACGCAGGTTGGCAAATTTCTGCCATTCATCTCCCGGCATTTTGTATAACATAGGACTCTTGCCATGTACCACTTCATCATGACTGAAGGGTAACATAAAGTTTTCATCATAGTAATACATCATGCTGAATGAAAACTTATTCTGGTGAAACTGCCGGAACACCGGATCAAATTTGAAATAGTCCAGGGTATCATGCATCCAGCCCATCATCCACTTCATCCCAAAACCCAGCCCCCCTTCAAATGTGGGTTTACTGACCCCGGGCCAGTCCGTTGCTTCTTCGGCAATTGTTTGTACATCCGGAAAATCACGGTAGATGGTTGCATTCAGGTCACTGATAAAGGCAATGGCTTCCAGGTTCCCGTCACCGCCGTATTCATTGGGCTCCCATTGACCATGTTCACGGGAATAATTGAGTTTGAGCATGGAGGAAACTGCATCAACCCTGATTCCATCAATATGAAACAAATCAAACCAATAACGGGCACTGCTGATCAGGAATGACTTCACCTCTCCCCTTTTATAATTGAAAATATAACTGTTCCAGTCGGGATGAAATCCTTTCCGCATATCAGCATATTCATACGTATGCGTTCCATCAAACATGAACAAGCCATGGGCGTCATAGGGAAAATGAGAAGGTACCCAGTCGAGGATTACTCCGATACCGGCCTGGTGACAGGCATCAATCAACCGCATCAATCCCTGCGGATCACCGAATCTGGAAGTAGCTGCAAAATAACCGGTGCATTGGTACCCCCAGCTGCCATCAAAGGGGTGTTCCATCACCGGCATCAGTTCAATATGCGTAAAGCCCAGTTCCTTTACATAAGGTACCAGTCTTTCCGTGATCTGGTCATAGGTATTATACGCTTCTTCATCATCTTTCACAGGTCGTTGCCAGCTGGCCAGGTGCAATTCATAAACGGACCAGGGCGCATCAAGTGCATTCTTCTTTTTCCGGTTCTTCATCCAGGCAGCATCTTTCCAATCATAATACATATCCCAGGTGATACTGGCCGTTTGCGGACGCTTTTCCCAGAAATTGGCAAAGGGATCGCCTTTATCAAGTGCCCTTTTGGCATATCCGATAATATGATACTTATAAGCTTCTCCCAATTTGAATCCGGGAATAAATCCTTCCCATATACCGCTCTTATCCCAGCGGGGATTTAATTCATACTCGTGATTTTTCCAATCGTTGAAATTACCTTTCACTGAAACGGAACTGGCATTCGGGGCCCAGACACAGAAATACATTCCCCAGGTACCGTTTACCTGAACGGAATGGGATCCGAATTTTTTGTATAACTGATAATGCGTGCCATGCTGATAATTGGTGACATCTTCCGCGCTGAGCATTGAATAATTCCAGACCGGCTTTGAAGTATCTACATATTCGGTTTCTTCATACCGCTTTGCGACCGCCTGTACCTTTGAACTCACCGCAGGCAATTTTGATGCGCCATCCTCGTTATCCTGCTGTATTTTACCGTTGGATTTTTTCTTATTGGTCGGCATGCTTGAGTATTATTGGATAATTGTATATCACCAACTTACATCATTTTGATGAAAGTTTAACATTCCGGCAGCCCTCGTTTTTCATGACCCTGAAAGAAAAGACCGATTTTGCACCGTTTCATAAAGTATAGCTCCGGTTAGTAGCAGCCAAACAGATCATAACCGGATCAAACCCAAACCAGCCATGTTAAAACAAGCCGCTTCGGCGCTGTTGTTCCTGTTTTTTTGTACAGCTACTAATGCCCAGAAAAGCAACATCAGCGGATCAGTAACCGACACTACGGAAAAAAAATCCCTGTCTTTAGCCTCTATCAGTCTTTTAAGAAAAGCAGACTCCACACTTGTTGCATTTACCAGATCCAACAAAGAGGGTAAGTTCCGGTTGCCTGCAGTAGATACCGGAAAGTATGTGTTGCTGATTACCTATCCCAAATTTGCCGATTATATGGATGATCTGGTGCTGAAGGGTGATGTAAATACAGGCCCCATCAGTATGACCCCCGCCAGTAAACTCCTGGATGCAGTGATCATTAAAACTGTAGGGGCCATCCGGATAAAAGGTGATACCACTGAATTTGTGGCCGATAGTTTCAAAGTGAAAGAAGGTGCCACTGTGGAAGACCTGCTGAAAAAACTGCCCGGCTTTTCTGTTAACGCCAAAGGAGAAATAGTAGCCCAGGGCAAAAGGGTGGATAAAGTGCTGGTGGATGGAGAGGAATTTTTCGGGGATGATCCTACCATGGCGACACAGAATATCTCAGCAAAAGCCGTGGATAAGGTACAGGTCTTTGAAACCAAGTCTGACCAGCAGAATATGACGGGAATGAGCACTGGTAACGAAGGGAAGACCGTCAATATCAAACTGAAGGAAGATGCCAAAAAAGGTGCATTTGGGAAAGTAGCTGCCGGAACCGATTTCAATAAATACTATGAAGGGCGGCTGATGTATAACCGCTTTGTGGGCAAGAAGAAGATTGCCGCCTATGGCACCCGCACCAATGTGAATGCAGGGAGTCTGAACTGGGAGGACCGGCAAAAACTGGGTATTGAAAATGATTACGAATACGATGAACTCAGCGGTTTCTATTACAGCTTTGGCGGGAATGATGAATTCAACGACTGGAGCCTGCGCGGTTTACCGGATGCATGGACCGGAGGCGCCCTCTTCAGTAATAAGTGGAATGCCGACAAACAGAATATCAATCTTTCTTACCGCTATAACCGGTTGGGCACCACCAATACCGGCACCACATTAACGCAGAATATTTTGCCCACAGGTATCACCTATAGTAACCGATATACCACCAGGAACAATCTCAGTCAGCAACATTCCACCAATGGTAAATATGAAATCAAACTGGATTCACTGGCTTCTTTAAAATATGTGATTACCCATACCTATAAACTGGGAAAGAGTTTTGGCACCAATAACAGCGAATTCATCGGGACAGATCTGGATACCGTGAACCAGAGTTTCAACAGTTTTGATAATAATACCAAAAGAACACAGCTGGACAATCAGCTTACCTATAAACAACTCTTTAAAAAGAAAAACAGACAGTGGCAAACGGTATTCCGGTTTGGTGTGACAGATGATGACAATGACGGACTGAACCTCACCCGGATCAGGTATTATGATGCCAATGGCCAGTATAACCGCACAGACACCATTGATCAGCAAAAATTATTCGATGGAAGATCTACAACGATTGGTATAAAGACCAGTTTTATAGAACCTCTCTCTGATAAGTGGATGCTGGTGCTGGACTATGCCTGGAATAAAAATCATTCCAAATCCCTGAGGAATACATTTGAGAAAAGCCTGAATGGCAAATATGAAGACCTGATCACGGACTTCAGTAATAATTTCGAACTGGATGCATTTTCAAACAGTGGTAACGCCATTTTCAGGTTCACCGGTAAAAAAATGAGGGCAGGTATCGGCACCGGTATCTCTGATATCAAACTCAACCTGAAAAACCTGGACGATAATACCATCAATAATTACCGCTTCTTCAATGTCACGCCACAGGCACAGATTAATTTTATGCCCAAGGCCCAGTTTAATATCGGGATCAACTACCGGGGTAATACTGTACAGCCCAATATCAGTCAGCTACAACCCCTGCGGGATAACACCGATCCCCTGAATGAGTACAAGGGAAATCCGGATCTGAAAGTGGGATTCAATCACCAGACTTCTGTTTATATCAATCAGTACAAAGTCTTGTCCCAGCAATGGCTGGGCCTCAGCTTCTCCTATAACATTCAGCAAAATGCCATCACCCAGTTTAATACGGTGGATGTAACAACAGGTAAAAGAACCTACTACCCCGTGAATGTAAATGGTAACCGGAACTGGTTTCTCTGGGCGAATTTTAACAAGAGCAAGGGAAATGGCAAACCGAATTACGGATTTGGCATCAATGGAAACGGCAGCCGCTTTAATAATTTTGTGAACGGAGAAAAAGCACTGACCCAATCCTTCACCTTCAGTGTCAATCTGGATTTAGGAATTTCAAAAGAAGATAAATTCGACTTCAGTATTTCGCCACGCTTAGGTTATAACAGTTCCAAATCATCATTGAATAATGCGGTTGACAATAATTACTTCAGTTATGGAGGTAACTTTAATGCGGAACTGACCCTGCCCTGGAAAATGGAAGTCTTTACCAACCTGAATGCGGACCTCCGTCAGCGGATACAGGCTTTCGCCACCAATGTAAATCTGGTCGTATGGAATGCAGGGATCAGCAAAAAGATTTTCAAGAAAGATACCGGCAAGATCAGTTTTACCGCCAATGACCTGCTGGATGACAACAAAGGATTCACCCGTAATATCAGTAACACATTTGTCAGTGATGACCGTTACCAGCGGATCAGCCGATATTTCCTGCTGCGTTTTGAATGGTCATTTAATCAATCA
Organism: Chitinophagaceae bacterium; assembly: GCA_035439185.1. Classification (GTDB taxonomy): domain Bacteria; phylum Bacteroidota; class Bacteroidia; order Chitinophagales; family Chitinophagaceae; genus JJ008. Next base: position 3,993 of record DAORJS010000040.1, on the reverse strand, counting down.
CCCGGAACACAATCAAAATGATGAAAACAGTAATCATAGCTGCCGGTATGCTCCTGAGCAGTACCAGCCTCCTGGCCCAGGCCAATTTCTTTTCCAGCATCAAAGTGGAATACGAGAAAACCACCAGTGTCCGTCAGCTGATGAAGGACCTTCAGGAAAATAACAGCTGGTATGAGCAAAATAAAGACCGTTATCCGGTTTCATTGCTCAGTTATTATGAATTCACCGGTGATACGGCCCGTTCCATTTATAAACCTGGAAAAGAAGTACCGATCGATCCCCGGTTGTGGTGGCGGCCCGTGGCGGATAAAAATGTAGTCTATAATGAATACAGTACCGGCCGTACCATCAGCCAGAAACCGGTTTTTGAAGAAACCTTCCTGATGGAAGACAGTCTTTTGAATATTAAATGGAAGATTACTACGGATCTGCGCAATATTGCCGGATATGAGTGCCGCAAAGCGATCGGTCTTATCAATGATTCCATTACCGTATTCGCTTTTTACAGTGATGAACTACTCATCAACGGAGGCCCCGAAGGATTGCATGGTTTACCCGGAATGATTCTGGGAGTAGGTATCCCCCGTTTACATTGCACCTGGTTTGCCACCAAGGTGGAAGTGAATGGAGTGAATCTGAAACCAGTCGCCCCTCCGGCAAAAGGTAAAAAAGTGAACCGTACGGAAATGATGACCCGTTTGGGTAAACTGGCCGATGAATGGGGAACTTATGGCAGCAAGCTGCTGGTGAACTTTGTTATTTAAGCAGCTCCATTACATAACTTTCTTTGGGCTCCAGTTCGATCTCGGATAATGTTTTTACTTTACCGGTAACCACATTACGGGCCTGGGTAAATCCTTTTACCCGTTCCTGGTACCTGGACCAATCAGGTTTAATTTTTTTATCGCCGGTATTACTGATGGTCATCACTGTCTGCTGCTGGTCATACCGGAAATAAACATACAGCCCATCCTTGGGCAGGTACTGCATCATTTTTCCTGAACCGATCGCTGTTGATTTTTTCCTGAACTGAGCGAGCCGGCTGATATGCTGAAATGCTTCTTCCTGTTTATCGCTCCTGCCCTCTTTGATAAACCGGTTATCCTTGGCTTTATCATTCGGCCAGCCACCCGGAAAATCCTTCCGCACTTCAGCATCGCTGGGGTCTTTAAAATTTTTCATCAGTACTTCATCACCATAATATAATTGCGGAATGCCCCGCAGGGTAAGCAGTAGATTCATTCCCATTTTAAACTTATCAAAATCTTCCCCGATTACAGAATAGATCCGGTCCAGATCATGATTCGTTAAAAAAATACAATTCCGCATCGGGTTTTTGTACAGGAGGTCCTGCGCCAGTACCTGGTACAAACGATTAACCCCTTCATTCCAGCCATAAGGTTGTTTGAGGGCATCCACTAATGAGAAATAAACCGGAAAATCAGTTACACCCTGACAATTATGTTTGAAAGGAATATTCATATTGTTCTCGCAGAAATAGGCGCTGTTGGTAACGGTTTGTACCCAGGCTTCTCCGAATACCGTCAGCGAGGGAAATTCTTTGAGCAGGGCATCATTGATTTTATTCAGGAAAACAGGATCACTGTAGAAATAAGTATCCACCCTCCAGCCATCCACACCAAATTCTTCGGTGGCCCAGATGGCATACTGGATCAGGAAGTTTGACACAAAAGGATTGCGCTGATTAAGGTCCACCAGGAACGGCGTAAACCAACCATCCACGGATACTTTTTGATCAATTGCAGAGGCATAAGGATCCACTAATGGCTGATCCTTATAAGAAGTATTTGTATAAGAAGGCCATTGATTCACCCAATCCTTCATCGGCATATCGCGGATAAACCAATGATCATTGCCCACATGATTGTACACGGCATCCTGGATGATCTTCATTCCTTTGGCATGTGCTGCCTGTACCAGTTCATGATAGGCGCTGTTGCCTCCAAATCTTTTATCAATCTGGTAATGATTGGTAAAAGCATATCCATGGTAAGTACTGCGACTCACACCACCCTCCATCGTCCGGGTCATGTCATTTTCCACAACAGGTGTCATCCAGAGCGTGGTCACGCCGAGTTCTTCCAGATAAGTCAGGTGGTTTTGAATCCCTTTCAGATCGCCTCCGTGCCGGTCAAACGGATTGTCACGGTCATGACCCTTGTCGCGCATATCATCAAAATAATCATTGGAAGGATCGCCGTTACTGAAACGATCAGGCATGATCAGGTAGACGAGGTCTTTGGCAGTTACTCCTTTTACTCTTGTCCTTCCATTTTCATTGCTTCTTTTCTTTAGTGTATAGTTAATAGTTTGTCTGTTGCCATTACCGGATAAAATGATTTGAAAAGTCCCCGGTCTGGTTTCAGCGCCAATCTGCAGGTCTACAAAAAGATAATTCTTATTCTCCGGGCGATGCAGTTTCAGCATTTGCACACCCGGGTATTTGATGGCAACCTGCTGGCTGTTACCTACCCCTTCGCCATGGATCATTAACTGGACTTTGTTGTTCTTCATCCCGGTCCACCAATGGGTGGGATAGATATCGGTTGCCCGGGTAATAACCAGCGTAAACAGTAATAGTACTGATGCCATTAACTTTTTCATACAGAAGATTTTTAAGCAGTGAACTTTTACTTGCTACGATTATCCTTAATTAACAACAGACATAAAAGGCCTGCCAGAACAAAAAGGCCACCTCCCACCTGGATGGCAAGCATCCGGTCATTGTTCAGCACATTCTTCATAATACCTTTAAATCCAAGGGAGGCAATTATTTCGGGGAGAACGATAAAAAAATTAAATATGCCCATGTAAATTCCCACTTTGCCTTTGGGAAGTGAACCACTCAGCATGGCATAAGGCATTGAAAGAATGCTCGTCCAGGCTATTCCGACTCCTGTCATACACACATACAACATGTATTTATCCTGTACCCAACCAACACTAATCAGTCCGATTGCTCCGCAAAACAGACAAAGGGCATGGGTGACTCTTCTTCCCAGTTTATCGGCAATGAAAGGGAGGACAAATGCAAAAGCAAAAGTGACCACATTATAAAACGCAAGGGTCAATCCGGCAAAATCCGCACCTTCTGCAAAAAGGGCATCATTGGAATCGGCCTTGCCTCCAAAAATATTTACCCCGACTGCAGTGGAATAATAGAACCACATCAGAAACAAACCCGGCCATGTAAAAAACTGGACAATAGCAATCCTTTTCATCTGACCTGGCATTGATCCTAATGATTTAAATATTTCAGCCAGGCCTGAGAAAACTCCTTTCTTCTCATTCGCTATATTCTTTTTTTCTTCTTCTGTTGGCGGATACTCTTTTGTTGAGAAAACAGTATATAATACAGCTGATAAAAAGAAAAATGCCCCGATATAAAAAGACCAGCGGACATTCAAAGGGATAGAGCCGGCTTCAGCTGTATTCGCGATATTAAACACATTTTTCATCAGCCAGGGAAGTGCAGAAGCAATACTGCCACCCAGGCCAATCATCAGGCTTTGCATAATAAACCCTCTGTTCACCTGCGAATCCGGTAATTTATCTGTAACAAAGGCGCGGAAGGGTTCCATGGCAACATTACCAAACACATCAAGTACCCACAGTAAACCTGCGGCCATAAATAATGTGCCGCTATGTGGCATAAAAATCAAAGCTATTGAACTCAAAATGGCCCCGACCATAAAATAGGGTCTTCGTCTTCCCCAACGTGGATGCCAGGTTCTGTCACTTAAATAGCCGATAACCGGCTGTACCAGTAATCCGGTAAGCGGAGCTGCTAAAAATAACAATGGAACTTCATCCGGATTTGCTCCAAGATTTTCATAAATACGACCCATATTGGCCCTTTGCAGATCCCAGCCAAACTGGATTCCAAAAAAACCAACACTCATCTTTATAATATCGGCCAGGCTGAGTTTCGGCTTATCGCCGCTGAGGAGAAATGACATAAGCAATCGTTAT
>DAORJS010000039.1:0-15062 GCA_035439185.1 Chitinophagaceae bacterium | reverse complement strand
CAATGAGTAATGGTATTCCGTTTCCCCTAACCGGGTCTTTGCCTGATCGGCTGCCTCCCTGAAATATTTTCCGGCTTTAGCATATTCTTCCAACTGATAATAAGCAGAACCGGCAGTACTGAGAAATTCCACCAGGACGGTATCATTGTTGATCTGACTGACTGCAAGTGGATAAATTTTTTCCGCGAGTAAAGTGCTCTGCCGGTAATCGCCTTTGGCAAATGCTGAATCCATCGCGTCGAGTTCAGTCCTGATCCCCTGTGTATAGGCATGGTTGTAAAACAGACCGAACAGCAGAATGAAGAATCCATTTTTCATGTACCTAAAAATACAGCTATCCTGTCAGTTCCTGGTCCCTGGAATGACAACAAATTCCCGGAAGCATTCTCAGAAAAAACCAATCTTCGCCCCTGAAAAACCAGGATGGCATTCTTCAACAGAAAAAAAAATAACAAATCAGAAATTAATCAGCTGCTTCACTTTCCGGGTCAGCAGGGCCATATTCAGGTACTTGATATTCAGGAATTCAAAATCCCGGATCAGGAGTAATGAAATGGCTGCTTCTTTTAAAGCGACAGCATTATTGAAACATTCAATGGCCCGATCCCTGGCACCAGCATGTGCATATTGCAATCCCATCCATAACTGTGAGATATATTCACTTCTTTGCTCCATGCCCTCGTAATAAATATCCAATGGTTGTTTCATCAGGGAGATATCTCCATTGGCATAAAACTGCAGCAAGCCTTTATCATTGGCTTTTTCGGCCGCCTGTATGGCTTCGTCCTGATTACCGGCTGAAAAGTGCAGCTTGGATAATTCTGTATAGAGTTTCTCTTTCTGCTCCGGTTCATGCGCCTTGCTGATCCGCTCCTCCTGTAAAGCCACGGCTGCTTCCATATTATTCATATTGGCCATGAGGATTACTTTGTTCTTCAACAGGAAATCCCAGACCGGGTTGATTTCAATTCCCTGATCATAAACCTGCAAAGCCCCTTCATTATCACCCTTGGCCTGTAATAATATGGCCAGCCATAGATAGACATTGGTTTGATTGGCGTTTAACCGGATCGCACGCTGATAAGTGATCTCTGCAGCATGCCAGTCGAAGTTCTGAAAATACCAGTAGCCCAGTGAAGCCTGGGTTTCTCCTGAATATGGATCCAGACCCGCCGCTACATCAATATGTTTTTTGGCCTGCCAGAGCATTTGCACCGGATCTTCGTATCCCCTGAAGGAGGATAACAGAAAACTATCAGCCAGTCCTGCATAGGCAGCCGCAAACCCTTTGTCCCTCGCTACTGCCTGTTGAAAATATTCCCTGGCACTAAGTACATCCGCCTTACTTCTTTTTTCCAGCATGAGGCGTCCCCGCATATATAAATCATAGGCCTGAACGTCTGCCGTTGGGATATAATCCAGTTCCTGTGTTTCTTTTTTGGTCAGCGTTGTATTGAGTACAGCGGCAATAGCCAATGCCACTTCCCGCTGAATGGTGAAAATATCGTGAAGGGAACGGTCATAGGAATCAGCCCAGATATGCTCATCAGTGATCGCATTGATTAACTGAGCTGTGATCCGCACTTTCTCACCATGTCTTTGCACACTTCCTTCGAGGATCAGTGATACCCCAAGTTCCTTTCCGATATCTTTCACTGATTTCGGGCTGGTTTTATATTGCATCACGGAAGTCCGGGAGATAACTTTATAAGCCCTGATTTTTGATAATTGCGTGATGATATCCTCTGTTAATCCATCGCTGAAATAATCCTGCTGCGGATCGCTGCTGAGATTTGCAAATGGCAAGACCGCTATATGATTTGCATTCGCAGATGCAACCGGAATACCAGGCGTTTCAGGCATATGGACCGGGGCGGGTATTCCTTCTGTCAGCAACTGATAGATCCGCATCGGATCTTTTACATTCTTCAGTTTTTCTTCTTTTACAAAGACCGATTCCAGTTCTTTTTTGTTGGCAATATTGCGGTACACCACTTCAGAAATATACACCCCTCCTGCAGGAGCCAGTGACTGAATACGGGAGGCAATATTCACCACATCCCCGAATATATTACCGGCATGCACGAGCACATCGCCCATGTGGATACCAATGCGTACGGGTACCTGGGGCTCATTGTATAAATCTTCCTGTAATAATTTGGCAAACTCGGCAGCATCTGTGGAGCTTTGAAAAAGCAGCAGCGAACCGTCCCCGTAATACTGAACGATTTTGCCATTGAGCTCTTCTGCCACCAGTTCCACGACTTCCCGGAACCGGTTGACTTTCTCTACAGCCAATTCCTCATTTTCCTGCATCATAGCGGTATAACCTACGATGTCGGCAAATAGAATTGCTGCCAGTTGATGTGATTGTCCGGCCATTGGTTAAAGTTGGAGGCCGAAGTTAGCAAAAGAAGCACTAGCGGCGTAAGGATAACCCGCTGAACTGTAAGGTTGGGTGTATGAAATGTGGATTAATTCTCTGTTTCCGATTTAAAGAATCCCAGGTCAGCCAGAATAATGGCCGGACTGGTATAATTCAATAATGTGGAATGCAGGTTTTTTTCCAGCTCATCCTTGGTCCGGCAAAATGAAGCCTTGATCAGGGATAACTTGTAAGAATTAATCTTGAATTGGGATAATCTTGACATCTGACCAATATAGTCGTCGTCGAGATGGAAGGACTCGGCAATATATGCCTGGTCATTACAGTAGGACTGGTTCATACTTAGGATATTGGTTACTGATTGGATGGCCGGTTGCCCGGTCTGGATTTCACTAACAAAACTGATTCTTATTTACCGGGTAGTAAAGAAAACAAGCGAAAAAAGGGTTACTTTTGCCAAAATCGCGTATTAACGGCTGGGAAAACTACGATACCCCTGCGATTGCCATTTGCCGTGAATCTGTTACTGACTCTAAATCAAAGCAAAACAAATGGTACAAAAAACTTATTTCAAGACAAAAGACTATTGTAAAGTAAAATTCTCCTTTAAAGTGGAGGATGCCGAAACCGTTGAAATCCTCGGACTCAACAGTGATTGGGAAAATTCCATCCTGATGAGCAAGAAGAAAGATGGCAGTTTCAGTGCTGATGTGAATCTTCCCAAAGAAACCAGACATGAATTCAAGTACCTGGTCAACGAAACAATCTGGCTGAACGAACCTGAAGCCGACAGCGAAGCCCCGAATGTGTATGGCGGCTCCAACAGCGTGATCGTCCTCTAATAAATTTCCCAATTCTTTTTAAAACAGACGCCGGTTATGCCGGCGCCTGTTTTCTTATGTCTGTATATCAAGTGGAGGAAAAATCTACAATCAAATAAGACCATATTATCCTTTCATACTCCTTTTGAATTTTTTCTCTCTTTGGCGCTTATTTGTTTCTTGTATCTTGTTTCTTTTTTCTTCTTTCTTTTTCACTTCATCCGATCTATTGCCCCCCTTCTGTTCCTTTGTTTTTTGTATCTTGTTTCTTGTTATTTAATTGAAGATTCCCGCCTTCGCAAAAGTTTCGACTGGCGAAGAAATAACTAATACCTAATAACTAATACCCGATTTTCTCATGTCATCCACCGATCAATTCTACTCCCGTCTTCCGGTGAATGAAATTCCGCTGAGTGAATTACTCGCAGAAGACCATCTCTTTTTCCGCATTCCCGACAACTGGCAGGTGATCATCACGGATGTAAAGAAATCAACGGAAGCCGTGGCTGCAGGTTTACACGAAACCGTTAATCTCGTAGCAACTGGGAGTATCGTGGCCGTATTGAATATTGCCTATAAGGCCGATATTACCATTCCTTTTTTCTTTGGTGGAGACGGCGCCACTTTCATCATCCCTCCTTCTATTGTAGAAGCCTGTAAAAAAGCCCTGCTGCTTCACCAGGATAACACAGAAAAAAGTTTCAACCTGCACCTGCGTGTCGGACTTGTACCCGTACAGGATATTTATAATGCCGGTCATGAATTAAAAGTTACCAAACTTAAAACTTCACAGCTCTTTGCTATTCCGGTGATGCTGGGTAATGGTTTATCTCATGCTGAAAAGATTATTAAATCGGAGGATTTTAATATGCCCGCGATGGCATTACCGGAAGAGGATCTGGATATGACCGGGATGGAATGCCGCTGGGATAAAATAAAACCACCCGCCACCAATGATGAAGTGGTCAGTTTACTCGTAGTAGCCCGTGATAAAATCAGTCAGGCCAATGCTTTTCAAAAAGTCGTAAAAGAGCTGGACAGAATTTATGGTGATCCTGACACCAGAAAACCGATAACAGTCTCACAACTGAAATTAAAAGCCACAGTTGCCAAGATATCCCGCGAAATGAAGGCCAAACTGGGTGGCTACAAACCCCTGTATCTGGTCCAGAAATTATTGACCACCCTGCTAGGCCGGGTATATTTTAAAACTAAACCCGGAAAAAATTATTTACAGCAGCTGGTTCAGTTGTCTGATACCTTAGTCATTGACGGACGTATCAACACGGTAATATCCGGAACCACAGCCCAAAGACAGGAATTAAAAGAAGCCCTGGATCAGCTGGAGCAATCAGGACTGATCTGGTATGGATTATTTGTCAGTAAAGAATCAGTTCTCTCCTGCTATGTCAGAAATATGAATGAAAAGCATATCCATTTTGTTGATGGATCAGATGGTGGTTATACGAGGGCAGCCGGGGTGTTAAAGCAAAAACTCAGGGCTGAATTACTTAATTCGCCAATATAAGGAACTCACTTCCGCACTCATCATCTCCAAAGCTGCCAATCACCGGCCCGGATGGGAGCTTTTTCACAAACTCATAAAAATTAGCCGAGCTCAACAGTTTACCATCTCCTCCCTTTGTCTGCAGGCATTGCAGGAATCTTTGTGCAAATGGTGAAAGCCGGCCTTTGTACCCGTTTGGTACTTCTCTTTTGCCTCCTGAACTGAGAAACAACCTTGTCTTCAACTTGAGTTTTTCTGCCACATATGATGCAGAACTGAGATCCTTATAATCACTTCTGTTAACACAACGCACCACTTTTTCGGCAAAGCTTCCCCCAAAGCAAACATCCAGCACCATCATTACCTGTCGGGCGGGAAGTTTATTGATCATCCGCGACAATTTAGAGTATTGGATATAGGAATTCCGGTAAGGGTCTTCTTTTACGGGTCTGGAATTGGCACATACGATAAACCCGTCATCAAATAACTGTTCATCATAGTCGCCATGCCCCGCTACATAAATAATCAACTGGTCATTGGGTTGGAGTATGGCAGAAAGACGAAGCATAGCCGCATAAATGCTGTCAGAAGGTTTATCGATCAGGTAATTCACTTCAAATCCATAATTATTCTTCAACTCTGCACCTATTGAGGTTACATCCAGGATTGGGATTTCCTGCAAATCGGTCCATTGTGGCTTACCATTATAGGCATTGGTCCCCACCAGCAAGGCATACTTTTTAGCTATTGCACCTGCTACTGCTGCTTTGGTTTTATTTGTTACTCCTGCTCCCCTGCTTTGCATTACCTCTTCCGGCAGATAATCATGCAGATCCTTTACAAAATCCCTTTCAAAAAAGATATCAAAATATCCTGTCCGGAAATAATCGCACTCTACTGCAGTTTTATTAAGATTGAATTTCACTGCATCAGCATAGATCCCCCCTTCAAAAATCCCGTACAGATTCAAATCCCGGGAAAGATTGGTAATAAAATAACTGATCGGTCCCTGTTCCTGCCCCGCTCCTTTACAACTGAATTTATCAAGCCCGCTCCCGTTAGGCACAATAAATATTCTGTTCTTATTGGATAAGGAAGCAATCGAAGGACTAGTTTCAATCAGGGCCTGAATAAACTCTTTCTGAAAATCATCCGTAGAACCAGCTTCAGTGATAAATAGCTGGTTATTGGCCGGAATCATCTGGAGCAGGTCTTTTAATTGGGTAAGTGGCAGCCCGTTTTTCCGAATGGCCGCCGTATCTGTGATCGATTGAACACTATACGGAACAAAATAGGTTACCTGCTTTCCGGAACTGTCTTTCAGGGGTTTGCAATACCCTGAAAAATTAAAAATAAAATAGTCTTCGGGTTTACTGTTTGAAATGGCATTATTGATGGCTGCCAGTATATTTTCCCGGGTAGCTTCCTGATCAATGAGCAGGGATGAAAATAATTTCTTTTTCCCATTCTCACCATTCACCTCCCGGAATTGGGATTCAAAAAAAGAAGCATAACGGCGGGCATCAGACGCACAATTCTTAAAACTCAGGGTCTGGTTTTCACTGGCGGCATAAGCTGTAATCCCGGCTGATAATAAAAAAGTATTTCCCGACGGTTTCAGTGCAGGTAGCGTAAGTAATCCCTTATCTTCTTCCATCTCAAAATTATCAAATAAAATCTGTGCCTGACTGGCGAGATAACCAGGTGTTTGTTTTTTACCGTTCTTCTTTAAAAAAGAAAGTACTTCTTCATGCAAATCGGCACTGTTCATTGATAAAGGAGATGCCAGGGCACTGGCCAGTGCAAGAGAATAGGCACCATAGGATTTGCCGTTCTCTCCCCGCATCTCATAACCGTATTCTGTACTGCTTGTTCCGGTATAAATCACCACCGGGGCCGAGTCGTCTTTCACCAGATTAAAAAGTATATTATTGCTTTCCCCTCTCCTGGCGATAGCCATCTTCCCTTTTGAGGGTTCCTCTTCAGCTTCTCCATAACTCAGCAATTGTCCGGAATGACTCACATCAATAGAAATTACCAGTTGACCGGTTTTCCCTATCTGCTTTTTTATTTTGTTAAAAAATTCCTCCAACTGATATTGGTATATATAATTGGCATTTGCAAGCGAGGTATCCGAAGGATAGTTAACATCCCTGCAGGGGATGGCCAGCCCTGCATATTTCCTCAGCGAATCCTCGGTAACAAATAACTGACCATGCCCTGAAAAATGCATAAAGATGATATCTCCCTTTTTGACCGATGCACTAAACTGTTGTAAGGCCTTAATGAAACCGGCTTTGGTAGCCAGTTCATTGGTAACTGAGGTTACTTGCTTTGGATGAAAGCCATTTCTGGATACAAGAACTACTCCAAGGCTGTCCACATCGTTTACACAACCATCCAGACTTTTCCAGTCAAACCTGAACCCCGATGTCCTGATTTCATTAGTAATATTTGCCGGTTTGTCAAACTGATCAATAGCAAATAAAAATGCTTTTTTACGCGAATCAAAGTTCTTATTTACACGGATTGTCCTGACCAGCTTACCTTGCTGAAATTCCAGTTCCTCTATTAAATTACCCCTGGCATCAAATGTTTTAACCAGCCCATGTATCAGGCCGTTTTTTGTAGCGTATTGTTTTCTGACTGCACCATCACTGAATAACTCATGGTATATGGAATCTTTCAGAACCCCGTTCTGATATACTCTGGAATATAACAGCTTCTGGTTATTATAATAAATTTCTTCTTTACCGGATTTTAGTAGTTTGGGGCGTAAATCATACCATACCGTATCAAAGTCACCTTTCCTTTTTTCCAGACTGTCAGGCATCACCTGCAGGTATTGAGTACGGCTTCTCAGGCTACCGGATTCATTGAATTTCTGTATTTCAATGGCCAGAAGAACCGGGTCTGTCAGAACAGCCTCCTTTAGTAAATTTCTTTTTGCACTTATATCCTGGTATTTATAAAATGTTCCGCCTGCATTTTTATAAAACAGCCTGTAATAAGCCACTTCATTCATGGTCACCAGTTTCTCCAACAGCTTTTTGTTCAAATCAGCATCATTTATAAAATTTATTTTGCTGTAACGATAACTGGATATGTAGGTACTGAAAATTTCAAAAAGTGCCCGGGTTGAATCTGCCGTTTTCCGGTAATTCTTGGGCTGCCTGAATACAGCTATTGCAAAATCAGGTTTAAATCCCTGTAAAAAAGAATTGTAATTCGAGAAATGTACCGGAATGGAGGGATCAGCCTTAATGATCCCGGCACCTGGCTTCTTTTCATTGGCATATGCAGTGTAAACAGATATCGTGAAGAGTAAATAGAGGAGATATTTCATATAGTGACCTGATGTTAACAACTACTAAAGTAACCTTTTTCGGTATCGTTTCTATACCCTTTCAATGGTATTCAGCGGTTATCTTTCAGGTACGGACCGAAAACAAGTTTGCTTCCTAAAAGTCCGGAGATCTGCAGGAGGAAAACATGCCTTCAGTTTTAATCATACAAATTGTATTTTAGCACTATCTTAAAACAGAACCTGACAAATGAAATTCAAGAACATTTTTTTCTATTCCCTTATTTTGCTGCTGGTCGCCTGTAATCAATCCAATAAAGAAGAAACTGCTGCTGACCAACCGGAAATCGAAAACGTAGACGCCCCTGAAGAAAAAACAGCCAAGGCTAAAAAAGTAACCGACCGGGATTATAGTATTGATGAAGGCAACGCCTACAATAACGTTTTCCTCGACAGCATGGCCATGGAGCGGTATATTGAAAACCGCCAGCTCTCCGATAAAAAGATTGCCCGCAGGATCCGCAGTTTTTACAATGCCCGTAATTATCAGTATGCCTGGTTTGCCCCCGAAGGTCTTACTGAACAGGCCCGCTTTTTCTGGAACCAATATGATTATGCGGTTACCCACCTGAAAGACAGCAGCCTGGCTAATTCCGCCTTTTATAAAAAAGCGGATGGCTATATCAGCCAGGAAAAAGTAGTCTTCAGCAGTAAGGATTCAGCAATGCTGCAAACAGAGTTTGGTTTTACTGAACATTTCATCCGCTATATCAACAGCACTTATGAAAAAGGCTTTGTAAAAAGAAAAGAGCAGGAGAAATTCATCCCCATCAAAAAGATGTACCCGATGATCATGGCCGACTCCCTGCTGAATAAAAAACACAAGGATGAAAAATATTATGAAGATGTAAATCCCATGTACGCGGCCCTCAAAAAACAACTGGGAATTTATTTCAATATCGCACGTTTTGGTGGCTGGCCTGAAATTCCGGTGATCAAAGGAAATCTGAAGAAAGATGCCAGCGATGCAGCCATCCCCCTGGTTAAAAAAAGACTGCAACTAACCGGTGATATGCCCGGTAAGGACAGTTCACCCCTGTTTACGGATACCCTGGAACTGGCTGTCAGAAAATTTCAGCATTCACTGGGTTATAAACAAACCGGAATACTGTCCGCCGGGTTGATTAAGGACATGAATGTAAGTGCTGATAAAAGAGTGCAGCAGATATTAATCAATATGGACCGGATGAGATGGATGCCTCAGCAGCCCAAGGGTAATATGATCATCGTGAATATCCCGGAATTCATGCTGCATGTGTACGACGGCAGTCAATCCTTGTTTGACATGGTGGTGGTGGTGGGAAAAGTGGGTAATAATACAATGATGTTTAACGGGGATCTCAGCTACCTGGTATTCAGTCCTTACTGGAATGTGCCCCAAAGCATCATCAAAAATGAAATCTTACCAGCTATAGCCCGTAACCCTGGCTATCTGGAAAGAAAGAACATGGAAAAATTCGGCAACGGGATCCGGCAAAGACCCGGCCCTGGTAATGCCCTGGGCAAGGTCAAGTTTATCTTCCCCAACAGTTTCAATATGTATTTTCATGACACGCCATCCAAAGGATTTTTCAATGAGGATAAAAGAGCATTCAGTCATGGATGCATCCGCCTGAGTGAGCCACAGAAAATGGCCGAATGGCTGCTACGGAATGAAACGGAATGGACCCGTGAAAAAATTGTTGCGGCCATGAACCGAACCAGTGAACAAATGGTCAAGCTCAAACAACCGGTACCAGTATTCATCATTTATTATACTGCCTGGGTGGATAATGAGGGCAACCTGCAATTCAGGGATGATGTTTACAAACATGATGCTGAACTGGCAGCCAAGATGTTTGATCAGCGGCCCGCGACCACGGTGGTGAAAGTTGACAATATGAAAGTCAGTGAACAGCAATAACCGGTTTCGACCGCTTATCCTTAAGATACCAAACGCTGTACCTCCCGGTGCAGCGTTTTTTGTTTTCCGGTTGCCATGATAGTACCGGCTGAATTAACCAAAACTAAATGTAATGGTAAGGTATCTCATGTCTTTTGCTGTTCCAGCCAACCAGCAATCCCGGGCAGAACAAATTATTGATGATTATTTTGATGAACTGATCCGGCACGGACCAGGCGGCATGCGCAGCCAGTGTTATGCAACAGCGGAAGATGATTGTCGTTTTGTGCATATCAAGAGCTTTAAAAAGGAATCTGTGGCAAACCAGCACTTCAGGTCACCCGGTTTTAAAAACTATGTAAGCAAACTGGCCCTTTTATGCGGTCATACCCCGGGCTTCTCCCGATTGCAGCAGCAACAGAGCTTTGAATCCATTTATTAGCAGGATTTCTTTGCGGGTTTGATGACCAAATCGCTAAATTTGGATGCAGTAAACAAAGCCCGGTATGCATCGAGTTATTATTCCCGTAGATTTTTCTGAAACTTCCCTGAATGCTGCCCGTTACACGGCGAAAATGCTGGCTGGCAAGCAAGATGCTGTGGCTGTATTGTACACCAATTATGAAAGCCATGATGACCTGGATGTTTGTACAAATTACCAGGAAAGTCTCAAAAAGGAATTCTTACGGGCAGGGGTCACCAATGTGGAATGTGAAAAAGAAATGGGCGGTGATCTGATAGATAATATTTCCCGAATGGCACATACTACCCGTGCCACCCTGATTGTCATGGGTATCACCGGTAAATCAGCGATCCGTGCCGCCATGTTCGGCAGCAATACCCTGCGGCTGATTGATAAGAACCTCTACCCTGTCATGATCATCCCACCGGATGCGTCCTATACCGGTCTCAGTAATGTGGCTTTTGCTTCAGATTTCAAGAATGTGGAGAATGTAACACCTTCCACGCTAATTAGCGCGGTACTGGAAATGTTCAACCCAAAACTGCATATTATACATGTCAATAAGGATGTATATGTATCTCTCCCGGAAGAATTGCAGGAAGGAAAGGCGAAACTGGCCGCTATGTTCAGCCAGTTCAACACTGAGTTCTATTTCATTACCAAAAATGATTTTTTTGAAGCGGTGGATACATTTGTAAAAGATTATAAGATAGATGTACTGATTACGATTCCCAAACACCAGAGCAACGCCACATCCATCTTTAAATCCACCCATACCAAACGACTGGCTTATCACAGCCATATCCCGATTCTGGCGGCACACGAATAAAAAAAGGCCGAATTGTACCCACTTGCCTGTCAGCAAAACATGAATTACCTTTGCATTTGCGCATATGAAACCTGTCCAGCAGCTCATAAAACACATTTACCGCTTTGCAGAGCAATCCCTGCCTGCTAATTTTTATATCCCTGATTAACAGGTCTCCTTTCCCCTGTTTTACCTTCCTGCGCAAACGGCCTGGCCGTATTGTTTTACGAATACTGATGTATGAAAAATATTAAACTGATTGAAGTTCCATCTGAAATAGGTGCCGGTACAAGAGGTGCCAGCCTGGGTATTGATGCGATCAAAATCGCTGCTCTGGATTTTATGAGTAATTTCTTTATCCATTTTCCCTCTGAAAAAATTCCCACAGAAAATAAACTGCTTTACGAACCCATCGAATCTCCTTATGCCAAACGTATCAAAGGAATCACGGCCATTTATGACCGGGTCAGTAAATCAGTTTGCGATACGATAAAAAATAATTTCTTTCCGGTCATCCTCAGTGGCGATCATAGTACCGCCGGAGCCACCATTGCCGGAATTAAAATGGCCAAACCCAAGAGCAAATTGGGCGTAATCTGGATTGATGCCCATGCCGACCTGCATACACCTTATACCACTCCCTCCGGAAATGTACACGGCATGCCGATGGCAGTTTCCATCAGTAAGAATAATGAGGAATGTGCAGTACACGAACTGGATGAGGAAACCACCGGCTACTGGAACTACCTGAAAAACATCGGCAAAATTTCCCCTAAGGTATTACCGGAAGATGTCGTGTTTATTTCCCTGCGCGACTATGAAAAAGAAGAAAGACACCTGATCGAAAAATATGACATGAAGGTCATCACGACCAAAGAAGTCAGGAGCAAAGGCGCTGAAAACGTGGTCAGATCCGTGATCCGTTACCTCGCCGACTGTACTGATATTTATATTTCTTTTGATGTGGACAGCCTTGATTCCTCCATCTCCAAAGGCACAGGTACACCGGTAAGCAACGGACTCAGGGAAAGAGAAGCAGAAGACCTGATCAGTAAATTTATGCAGAACCGTAAAGTCTGCTGCTTTGAAATTACCGAAGTCAATCCTACCCTTGATAAAGAAAACCTGATGGCTGAAATTGCCTTTAATATCCTGCAAAGAAGCGTCAACGTGCTGATGATGAACTAAAGAAATGAAATGAGAATCCTTTTCTTTTCCTTCATATTCCTGATGGGGAGCTTCAGCCTGAAAGCTCAGACTGATTGGTATGCTGACAGCCTGCAATCATTCCGCAACCGTTATATCAACACACATGAAGTGGTAACCGGTGATGACAGGAAGCTGCTGCAGTTCTATCCCATTGACCGTAGCTACGAAGTGACGGCACAATTTGAAAGAATTGTGGATGCCCCCTGGTTCAATATGCCTACCACCGGTAAAATCAGCAAAATCTTCCGGACTTATGGCATCCTGCGTTTTAGCCTGCAAGGCAAACAATTGAGGCTGCATGTTTATCAGTCTAAAAACCTGATGACGGATCCGATCTACGACAATTACCTCTTTATTCCATTTACAGATCAGACCAATGGAGAAGCTACTTACGAAGTGGGCCGGTATATTGACCTCAGAACAGAAGATTTACTCTCCGGCGACTTCCGCCTGGATTTTAATAAGGCATACAATCCTTATTGTGCTTATATCAGCAATAAATTTAATTGCCCGGTGCCGCCAAAAGAAAATGATCTTCCAGTCGGGATTAAAGCAGGTGAAAAGAAATGGAATGGCGGACACTGATCAGGGCAAGGAAGACAAGAGTTTATTCACGGTTTTCATTTTCACCGGACCCAGTTCAAAAGTACTCTCCTGACAGGATAATAACAATTCCCTTGCTTCATCCTGATGACCGGCTGCTATAAAAATCCTGGCCGTGTGTAATAATACCAGGGGCTCAAAACAACGACGGTACACATACGCCTTTGCAAACTGATATGCTTTTTCCACTTGTCCCGTTGATAATAATGCCAGGGCATAACGATCAGCCGTTTCAGGCGTAAACCTGTTTTTCAATTCCTGCCCGGCTAAACGCAATGCTGCATCACCCGCTTCCGGCTGACTTGCCAGTATATCAATCTTATACTGATTGTACATATTTCCATACCGGTCATTTTTTACCAGATCCAGGAATTTGTTTTCATACATTTTCTGCTCACCAGACTTCCCCTCTGAAGCTGCGATTTCTGCCAGCTGCAGATAAAGCCCTGGTTCAGGATAATACCTGAGGATAAATGAAATGATTTTCCGGGCAGCATCAACATCCCCATCTTGTGCAAATGCAATCCAGGCAATTCCCTGCAGACAATGGAAATTGGCGGGTTCATTTTCCAGCACGGACAGGTAAGATTGGTAGGATTTCTTCACCTCTCCGGCATGTCCGTACATATCACCTAAATTCGATTGCACCCAGGATGCAGCAACCCGGCTATTCCTGGTTTTTTGTGCAGCTTCTTCCATCAGGGCAATCGCTTTATCCAGATTTCCTGTATGATCTTCCCATTTTGCTCTCCGGATCAGGTAATCAAAGCTTTTTTTATCCTTCAGCTGTTCCAGCTGTTTCAGGGCCAGATCATAATTACCCAGCTCCATATTCACATCAAAACCTAATAAGCAAATGGTATAAAGGTTTCCGCCTGCATGGGTCGCATCACTATTGCGTAAAGCTGCTTCTTTAAACTGATGACGGGTGATACTGTTTTGAGAAAGGGCAAAAAGGATTTCCGGTTCAGTATGATTCAGTCTGGCTGAAGCGGCCTTTATCAGTGAATCTCCGGCCAGCAATCTGTTTATATCAGCATTCAGTTTGAATTCCGCCAGATAACAGCGGCCGAGTTCCATTAAATTGACATAACTCGCCGTGTCTTTATTCAACCGGTCTGCCCAGAATGCAGTTTCCTTTTTTAAACGGCTGTCCTGTTTATTAAAATACTTTCCATCCAGTAAATGCACATAATCCTTTTCGGTGGCAATCTTTTGTTTTTGTGAGCAGGAGCAAAAGACTACAGCTAAAAACAGCAAACAAATAAATGTTCCGCTTTTCATATCCTGAAATTTTTTAAAAGCCGTCTCAGCAACAGGCGCGAAACCTGCTACTGAAACGGCCATTGATTGATCAATGAGGAGTAGCCAGATAAGGGAAACTGCTGAGAAAGGCCTTGTCATTGGCATTCACATTATCTTTTGTCAGACCCGGATTCGCTGTACCTGCTGCACCGCCAAAAATCAGGAGCAATTCCGTGTCAATCACATCATCAGCCAATGCACGGCCGGTAAGCACATTGGTACCGTCAAAAAATGTGGTGGTACCCGTCATTTTCACATTCAATACATCCGTCACCAGCAGTCCGGCAAACGTGGCTTTATCCTGCCCCAGGGCATTCTGTGTGTAGCCATAACCGGTGAGTACCGACTGAAACTGCGCATTGAAAGCAGCATTCATAGCTGTCGGCACCGTGGTATTGAATTCATCTTTACGCGCAGCACCCACGAAGACTGTATTAATGGCCGGTCTGGCCATCTGATCATTCTGACTGTAGGTACCGGAAGTATCAAAATTATCAGCCGGCATATCGTCATTATCACAGCTGGTCATTCCAAGGGCGGAAACAGCCAGTAAACCGATCACCGCAATTGTATTCCTTTTCATATTATTTAAATTTCGTTGAGTTAATTATTTAGATTTTGTTTCTCCCCATACATTGATCGTTGCCGCGGAACCCAGCAGGCTCTTGGGCACTTCCACCACAATTGACATGACATTGGTACCGGCAAACGTAT
>DAORJS010000038.1:0-15076 GCA_035439185.1 Chitinophagaceae bacterium | reverse complement strand
TGCAATACCGTGTGAATGGGGAATGGAAAACCGATAGTGTGAAAACAAGTGATGGAAAATACAGTTTTACCGGAAAACTGGAAGAACCGGTAATGGGGTATCTGCGGGTAAAATATGCAGCAGGGGCAGATGGCAAGCGCCCGGCGATGGTAAACAGAAGGGATGCCACTTCGGTGTTTCTTCAGCCCGCGAAAATAAAGATCTATTCAGAGGACTCTTTCAGTAATACGCAGGTCAAAGGTTCTGCAGCCCATTCTGAATATAAAAAAATGAACAGCGGGGGCAAATCATTCGATGATCAGATCAGGGCATTGAGTACAAGGTATTCTGAACAAAGGGCAGCAAAAGATGAAGCCGGAATGGAAAAAACTGAAAAGGAAATCGATGCGCTGGATCAGGAAAAAAGGGAGAAAGTATATGCGGAGTATGTCAGAAAAAACCCGGCTTCTCCTGTTGCCGTTTATGCCCTGCAACAGTATGTGGGTTGGGATATTAACCCCGATAAGGCTGAGCCTTTGTTTAATAGTCTGTCTGAATCCAATAAGCAATTACCCTCGGCCAAACTGCTTTGGGAGGATATTGATATTGCCAAAAAAACCGGTATTGGCCGGATTGCGATGGACTTTACCCAGAATGATACATTGGGTCACCCGGTAGCACTTTCATCTCTCCGGGGGAAATACCTGCTGGTGGATTTCTGGGCCAGCTGGTGCGGTCCCTGCCGGGCTGAAAACCCCAATGTGGTAAAAGTTTTTCAGAAATATAAGGACCGTAATTTCCATATCATTGGAGTATCACTTGATCGTCCTGGTCAACAGGAAAAATGGATGAAGGCGATACATGATGATAAACTGGAGTGGACCCATGTCAGTGACCTGCAGTTCTGGAACAATGAAGTCGCCAAGCAGTATGGGATCAAAGCCATTCCGCAAAACCTCTTGCTGGATCCGGAAGGAAAAATCATTGCCAAAAACCTGAGAGGCGAGGAACTGGATGCCAAGTTGGGTGAAGCGATAGAGGGGAAGAAGGGGTTTTAATAATTAATATTCAGAAGTAGTGATGCCCGGCTGCCACCGGGCATTTTGCATTAAATACCTGCTGACACGGATCGGTGATCTGGTAAAACAAGTGTATTTTACCAAGCTAAGAAACCTGTAATGCCCTCATTCCGTATTTTATCCTTTTTAATTTTTTTGTTTGCTGTATCCGGCATTTCAGCCCAAACCCACGCCGATTCCGAAGCCCGGATGCTGGAGCTTTTCAAAGAAGAGAAATTTAAAGAAGCCATTCCCTATGCCATACAGGCCAAATCGGCAGCAAAGAAAGAATACGGAGATACCGCTAAACTTTATATTCTGGCCATCAGTAACCTGAGTTTTCTTTATGAAAAGACCGGGAATTATCCGCCCACCGAATCCCTTTATGAAGAACTGGCAGAAGTGTATAAAAAGAAATTCGGTACAGATCATCCAGCTTATGCCGTAGCCCTGAACAGCCAGGCCAATGCTTTTTATGCATCCGGCAAACTGAAACAGGCCCTGCCACTTTATGTGCAGGCTTTGTCTGTTCAGAAAAAAGTATATGGCATGCTGCATGCTGAATACTGGGTGATTGCTAAAAACCTGGCCGATACTTATTTCGATCTGAAAGATTATCTCAATGCCGCCATTCATTATTATGATTGTCTGAAAATTGCTTCCACTTTGAAGGGTGAAAAGAGTGAGGAATATGCCGAAGCTCTGGAAGCAGCAGCAGCTGTCAGCAGCAAGATCAGTGATCTGGCAAAGGCCAAACAGTATTACAAAACGCTGGCTACACTGATAAAGGAAAAAGAAGGCCCCTCTGTGCGCTATGCCAGTATCGTCAATGCATTAGGTATTTTGTATCTCGATGAAGCCGATTTTATCCAGGCAGAGCAATGCCTCACTGAAGCAATGGAAATCCGGAAGAAAGCAATAGCTACAGAAGAGGCAGGTTATGGACAAAGCCTCAATAATCTGGGTGCATTGTACCGGAAAAAAGGATCCTTTCAGCAGGCCCGCCGATTTTATGAGGAAGCCCTTGTGATCAGGAAAAAAATAGGGGGAGAATCAGACCGGGATTATGGTCAGACCCTGAATAACCTGGCCGAGCTGGCACAGGCAGAAGGTAATTATAGTCTTGCAGAAACGCTGATGATCCGGGCCGTGGATATCCGGAAAAAAGCAGATGGGGAAGAGAATGAGTTTTATGCCCTCAACCTGAATAATCTGGCCTCACTCTATACAGAAATGGGTCGTAATGAAGAAGCAGTGATTATTCACCGGCAGGTATTGGCCATTCGAAAAAAAATACTGGCTGAAAATCACCCGGAGATCGCCCAGAGCCTGAATAACCTGGGTATTACCTGTGAAAACCTGGGACAGAAAGCCCTGGCCGAGCAATACTTTACCGAATCACTTGACATCCGGAGAAAAGTATATGGTGATCAGCATCCGGATTATGCGCAATCTTTAAATAATATCGGACAACTGTTTTCGGCCACCGGAAGATATAAGGAAGCAGAATCTGTTTTATTGAATGCTGCTGCCATCTGGCAAAAACGATTCGGCAATACCCATCCTAATTACCTGCTGACATTGGATAATCTGGCAGCTCTTTATATCAATACCAGTGCCTATGAAAAAGCGGAATCCCTGCTGAAGGGGGTTATAGCCGGCAGAAAGAATGTACTGGGGGATACTCATGCTGATTATGGCGTAAGTCTGAATAACCTGGGTGCCCTTTATTGTTTAAGGGGACGTTATGAGGAAGGCCTGGCGCTTTACCGGCAGGTCGCTGCCATTTATCAGAAAGCCTGGGGGGAAGAACATCCTTCCTATGCTTTAGCGCTTCAGAATACTGCTGAAATTTACAGCCGGTTGAAAAACCATCAGGCGGCAAGACCCTTGTTTGAACAGGCCATCCGGATTTATCTAAAAAGCCTGGGCCCGGATCATCCGGCCATTGCCACTCCCTTATTGGGATTAGCCAATCTGGAAAATAATGCCGGCCAATACCTGCTTGCAGAACAATTGCTGGATAGTTCCAACCGCATCATGATGCGGCATATGCAGCAGAATTTTGCCAACCTGGGGGAAGAAGAAAAAATGCAATGGTGGGAAGGTGAAGCCAACCGTTTCCAGATGGCACCTTCATTGTTGGTCAGTAATCCTCATCCTTCCAAATGGTTCCTGGAGCAAACCCTCCTGCAACAGGTACAGCTGAAGGGTTATATTCTCAAGGACGGAACAAAAATGCTGGAGCGGATCCGGAAAAATGGTGATCCGGTATTAAAAAAAATATTGGGGGAATGGCAAGCCAATAAAGCCACCCTGGCCCGGCAATACAGTTTACCTGTTGCAGAGCGCATCCCCCAGTTGGATAGTATTGAAAAACGAACCACCGTACTCGAAAAACAACTCGGCCAGCAATCAGCTCTTTTTAAAACGGCTCATCCTGATGCCGGACTGAGCATGGAAAAAATCCGGAAATCACTACAGCCCGGTGAAGCAGCCATTGAATGGGTTCGATTTGCCTATTATCGCCAGGGCTGGACAGATTCGGTGCTGTATGCTGCCTTTGTTTTGTTGCCGGGTTCAGCTACCGCACGCTTTGTTTTGTTATGCGAAGAAAAAGAACTGGCCGGATTACTGCAGGTAAAAGGATCGAATGCAGAGGCACTGATCAAACAATTATACCGGGGAACAGTCATCAGGAATAACAGCCTTCAGGGTAATAAAGCGGATAGTTTGTACCAGCTGATCTGGGAGCCCCTTCAATCTATGTTGTCCGGAGTAAAAAAAATTTACATGGCTCCCGCCGGTTTACTCAACCGGGTTGCCTTTAATGCCCTGGCAATCGACAGCAATCGCTACCTGATTGATGAATACGAATTGCATCAGTTAAGTACGATTGGTGAAATCGCAGATGAAAAACCAATGACCACCAAAGATCCGGCAGAAGCGGTTTGTCTTTACGGTGGAATTGATTTTGAGCAGTCTGAGCCGGTAATAAAAGACAATCCCACTGTTATAAAATTGCCTGAGTCCATGCAACGCAGTATCCGGGGAGGCAGATGGAACAGCCTGCCCGGTACCCTGGAAGAAGTGAAAGCGATCGGGCAATTGATACAGCGCCTGCAAAAAAAGATGACCCTGCTCAGCGGCAAAGCTGCCACCGAAGAAAGCCTGAAGCAACTCAGTGGTCAATCGCCTGCGATCCTCCACCTGGCGACCCATGGATTTTCACTCCCTGATGTATCGAAGAACAGAGAGTTCAGAAAGGGAAACCAGTTCTCTCTGGCAGAAAATCCTTTGATGCGTGCGGGTATTATCCTGGCAGGCGCCAATAAGGTATGGAGCGGGGGGCCTTCAGTGAATGGCAAAGAAGATGGTATTGTGACGGCCTATGAAATTGCCGGACTGGATCTTGGTCAAACTGAACTAGTGGTGTTGAGTGCCTGCGAAACAGCCTTGGGCGATATCAGAGGAACAGAAGGGGTGTTTGGATTACAGCGTGCCTTTAAACTGGCAGGGGTCAGGAAAATGATCCTGAGCCTATGGCAGGTACCCGACCGTGAAACAGCCGAGCTGATGACTCTTTTTTATACTTATCAGTTGCAGGGAAAAAGTATCGGGGTGGCTTTCCGGATGGCACAAATGGATATGCGGAAGAAATATCCTGTGTATTATTGGGCCGCATTTACATTGCTGGAGTAGTGCCGGTAACGGATCCGTCCAGTAGTTTTTCAATGTTATTCAACTGATCCGTGAGGTTGTCCAGTTCCACATCGGCGGCACGACCCGCATGTTGTTCGGTGGCAAACCAGAGCAGCACCATACTGATATAGTCCTGCATATCCTTCCCGGCAAACTGGGTTTTAAATTCCAGCACTTTTTCATTGATCGTTTTCAGAGTCTTCCGGACCACTTCCTCATCCGCAGTTTCGATTTTTACCCGGAAGGTCCGGTCACCCACCAGGGCAGAAATAGGAATTAAATCACTCATATATTTTGAATTTTCATAATCATTTGTTTATATTAGCTCTCCCTTACTACGACCCATTCATCTGTCCCCAACGAAAACAAAGGTTAAGAGCGCCCGGTAAATATTTACAAACCGAACCAATGTTTGTCAAAGTTAAGTCATCAGTATTTATTGATGCATTGTATCTGCAATCCTCATTGCCCAAAGGTAATTGCCTGAGAGGTGTGTTGAAGGATGATAAAGGCTGTGTATGCCGCACCCTCGAAAGGGAACTGGAACAGGAAGCGCAGACATTTACGTGGACGGGTTTAAATGATTTGCCTTACGGACGTTATACTTTGGAACTCTCCCATGCGGAAGATGAAATGAAACTCAGCCTTGTCAAAAGAATTTAATCATTCTCCCAACAGTGCAATACAACGGTCTATTTCTTTCAGGTAACCATTAATTCTTTTTTCCAGCTCCTTTTTGTCTGCCTCATTCATAGCGCCTGCGCTTACCTTCAGTACACTTACCTGTTGTTTTAATTCTTCCACCTGTTGCAGGTTGCCGGCTATTTTTGTGCTGGCTGTTGATAATTCTTCCTTCAGGCGGCGGTTTTCTTTTTGCAGGGCAGCATGCGCTTTCAGCAGTTGCTGAAGCTTGTCCTGTATCCGGTTTAATTGCTGCGCTGTTGTATTCACAATATTTTTTTATTGCAGGGCTGTAAATACCCGGTTTACTTCCTGATCTCGGCCTGCAGTTCTTTTTCCAGTCTGCTCATGATGGTATTCATCCAGCCATCAATTTCCTTATCAGTCAGTGTTTTCTCCTCATCCAGGAAGGTGAAATTTACTGCCATTGATTTTTTATCCTTACCCAGTTTCTCACTTTCAAATATATCAAAGAGTTTTACCTCCCTGAGTTTTTCGAGTTTCAGTTTTTGCACGGTGGTATCCACTTTGTCCCAGGCCAGTTCCTTTGCCACTACCATGGCCAGGTCACGCTGCACAGCCGGATATTTGGGCAGTTCTTTGATTTTGGCCGATGATTTCCCTGCGAGTCCCGCAATCAGTTGCCAGTTAATTCCGGCAAAAAATACGGGTTGCCGGATGCCAAACTGATCAAGTATATTTTTTTTCACTTCCCCGATCCCTGCCAGTGGCTGGCCATTGACAGCGTACACCAGATGATTAAATAATTTACCTACTTCCACCGTTTCCGGCCTGCCTTCATCTATTCCCAGGAGGCGGAATATTTTTTCCAACACTGCTTTCAGGTAAAAGAAATCTACCGGCAGGTTTTTCTGTTTCCATCCATCTTCCTGTTTATTGCCGGTGATCACCAGACATAACTGGTCTGTTTCACTGTACTTGCCGGGTCCCTGCATGGAATAGGCTTTTCCGAATTCAAAAAGCCGCAGGTTATTGTTTTTGTAATTACAGTTCCGGGCCACCACATCCATGGCTGTTTCAAAAAGGGAAGGCCGCAGGATATTCAGTTCCGCACTCAGGCTGTTAATCATTTTTACCATACCCTTCTGCTCTTCTTCAGAGAACCAGGCAGCATTGGTGATGGAGTTGGTCAGCATTTCATTAAAACCAAGTCCGACCAGTGCCGACGCCACTTTCTCCCGGTAAGTTTCTGCCGCATATTGCTCTTCCACCGAAGGAGTAATGGTTATGGCACCCGGGATTTCAATATTATCAAGGCCGTCAATCCGCAGAATTTCTTCCACGATATCGGCGGGCAGACTGATATCCGGTTTGTGATAGGGCACCGCCACTCTCAGCTCATCGATTCCTTCTTTGATTACTTCAAAGCCCAGTGAGTTCAGGATATTTTTAACTGCATCCGGGTGATAATTCTTGCCACTCAGTTTTTTGATGAAATGCCATTTTACAGCCACTTCTTTTTTCGGCTGCAGGCCGGGATAAATATCCACGATTTCAGAAGCAATCTGTCCTCCGGCTATTTCCCTGATCAGGGCCGCTGCTCTTTTCAATACCAGCACGGTTCCGGATATATCTGTTCCCTTTTCAAACCGGGAGGCTGCATCCGTACGCAGGCCATGACGGAAAGATGTTTTACGGGTGATGACCGGATCAAAACAGGCACTTTCGAGAAAAATATTCGTGGTAGAGGAACTGACTCCGCTGTGCAGACCTCCGAATACACCGGCAATACAGAGGCCGCCTTTTTCATCACAGATCATCAGGTCTTCAGCACTCAGTTTTCTTTCCTTTTCATCCAGTGTAATAAAGCCTGTTCCTTCCGGCAGATTTTTTACCAGTATTTTTTTGCCACTGATCTGATTGGCATCAAAGGCATGCAGGGGCTGACCGGTTTCATGCTGAATGAAATTGGTGATATCTACAATATTATTGATTGGCCGAAGTCCGATGGATTTCAGCTTTTGACGGAGCCAGAGTGGGGATTCACCGATTTGTACATTGGCGATGCTGACACCGGAGTAACGCGGACAGGCTTTCTCATTTTCAACCACTACTTCTACGGGCAGGCTGTTGTTATCAGTTTTGAAACTATTACCGTTCGGCAGTTTGGGTTTAATGTCTTTTTTATCATGGTGACTGAGATAGGCACAAACATCCCTGGCAACGCCCCAGTGACTCATGGCATCCATGCGGTTGGGGGTCAGTCCGATTTCATAAACGATATCGCTATGCGGTTTAAAGTAGTCTGCTGCTGGGGTACCTACCACGGCTGATGCGGGTAAAACCAATATGCCATCATGTGAGGTACCCAGTCCGATTTCGTCTTCTGCACAGATCATCCCCTGGCTTTCGCTGCCTCTGATCTTTCGCTGACTCATGGTCAATGGCTCACCGCCGGATGGGTAAATAGTGGCCCCAACCGGAGCAACCACTACTTTCTGTCCGGCTGCCACATTAGGCGCACCGCAAACAATATTCAGTGGAGTGCCGGTGCCGATATTCACCGTTGTAAGAGTCAGTTTATCAGCATTGGGGTGTTTTTCTGCACTCAGCACCTCACCAATTACCAGTCCCTCAAGTCCGCCTTTTACTTCTTCATAACGGCCCATATGTTCTACTTCAAGTCCGATCGAAGTAAGGATACGGCTCAGTCGCTCGGGATCTACGGTTACAGGCAAATAGTCGCTCAGCCATTGATAGGAAATCGTCATCTGTTCTTCAGCTTTTTTGTAGCTGCGAAGATACAGGAAAGGGGGCAGTGAGGGGTTGTAAAAAGCTCCCTGATCGGAGTTAAATTGCCGGTAGAAATGAAAAAGGAAAGCGGCATTTATGGATTTATCCTGCTGGCAGTTTTGCTGGGCTGGTTACTGCTGGAATGGATGAAAAAGAAGATACAGCCACGCCGTTCCGCCCGGCAGGCCCTGCTTTTTTTAGCAGGAGTACTGCTTTTTCTTTTTGTTTATACGGCAGCTATCATTTTCGCGGTGAGGATGATCTTTGGCAAACCTTCCTGAACCGCTTATTTTTACCACCCAAAATCAAATGTTATGGCTTATAACCTGTTAAAAGGAAAAAGAGGAATCATCAGTGGCGCGCTCGACGGTAATTCGATTGCCTGGAAAGTAGCTGAAAAAGCTTACGAGGAAGGAGCAAGTATTGTATTAACCAATGCGCCCATCGCAATGAGGATGGGTGAGATCAACAAACTGGCCGAAAAAACGCAATCGCAGATCATCCCTGCCGATGCCACCAGTATAGAGGACCTGACAAAACTTTTTACCGAGTCTCAGGAAATTCTCGGAGGAAAGATTGATTTTGTTTTGCACTCCATCGGTATGAGTGTGAACATCCGCAAAAAAGTTCCCTATACAGAATCGAATTATGATTATTTCATGAAGGGCATTGATGTATCAGCCATGTCTTTTCACAAGATGCTGGCCGTAGCCAAAAAACTGGATGCCATCAATGAGTGGGGTAGTGTGGTGGCCCTGACCTATATGGCTGCACAAAGGACCTTCCCTTTTTATACGGATATGGCGGATATCAAAGCCATGCTGGAATCAATTGCCCGGAGTTTTGGTTATCACTATGGCCTGGAAAAGAAAGTGCGGATCAATACGGTGTCGCAATCGCCTACCAAGACTTCTGCGGGTACAGGCATTAAAGGTTTTGGTGATTTCTTTGATTATGCCAATGCCATTGCGCCTTTGGGGAATGCTTCAGCGGAGGATTGTGCCAATTATTGCATCACCCTCTTCAGTGATCTTACACGGATGGTGACGATGCAAAATCTTTTCCATGATGGAGGTTATTCGAATACGGGAGTGAGTAATGTGGTGATGGAGAAATTGGGATTGGGAGAGTAGGAAGTTCGAAATACGAAGTACAAAATTCGAAATAGTTCATAAAAGAAGAAGCCTCCAACCGGAGGCTTCTTGCTTTAATAAGCTAATGAACAACAAAAGTAAGCGTTGACCTAAGTTCCCCCTTTAGGGGGACAGGGGGTAAGGGGTTAATACTCATCTTCATTAAACAGAAAATCATCCTGAGTCGGATAATCCGGCCAGATATCTTCGATGGTTTCATACACATCTCCTTCATCTTCCAGTTCCTGCAGGTTTTCCACCACTTCAATCGGGGCACCGCTCCGGATAGAATAGTCGATCAGTTCATCTTTGGTAGCCGGCCAGGGCGCATCTTCCAGGTACGAGGCTAATTCTAAGGTCCAGAACATTCTCTCAGTTTTTAAAATTTCAGAACAAGGTATTCGGGAAGTACTCCCAAATTTTCCGCAAATGTAGCTGTAATAACGAATTTTCCAAATCCTTAGTTGTACACCGGATTTTGAATAATTTCTTAAAAACCAGCGGGTTTTGACTCTATTCTTTTTTACCACTGGCCGGTTTTACAGATATTTGACGGCGATTTGACCCGCAGGCTGCATGATAAACGGAAAAAATATCTATAAACGCTACGGAAACCTGGAGGTATTGAAAGGGGTGAATATCAATATCAACAAGGGCGAAGTAGTCTCTATTGTGGGCCCCTCCGGTTCAGGAAAAAGCACTTTGCTGCATATCCTGGGTACCCTTGATAAAGCAGATACAGGGGAAGTGATGATGCATCAAACCGATGTGGGTAAACTAGCGGGTAAAAAACTGGCTGGCTTCCGCAATAAACATATCGGATTTGTTTTTCAGTTTCATCACCTGCTTCCCGAATTTTCGGCCATTGAAAATGTAAGTATTCCGGGTTGGCTGGCCGGCCGGAAAAAGGCTACAGTAAAAGAAGAAGCCATCCGTTTGCTACAAATGCTGGGTCTGGCAGAAAGAATGGATAATAAGCCGAACCAGCTCTCCGGAGGTGAACAACAAAGAGTGGCCGTGGCCCGTGCCCTGATTAATCAGCCTGATATTGTTTTTGCCGACGAACCCAGTGGTAACCTGGATACGGCCAATGCAAGGGAATTGCACCAGCTATTCTTCAATCTGAGGGATCAGTTTCAACAAACCTTCCTGATCGTTACCCATAACGAGGAACTGGCTCAACTGAGTGACCGCGTTTTGTATATGAAAGATGGCAGAATCGTGGATCCGGTATCCTGAATCAATCAAAGCCTGGGTTTCCAGGGTGTTTCAACAATATTTAATTGATGTGCCGTGAAACGGCTTAAGACAAAAAGATAATCGCTCAGCCGGTTGAGATAACGGATGATACGGGGTTCTATTTCTTCTTTCTTTTTTTGGAGCCTTACACAACTGCGCTCAGCCCTTCTGCAAACACAACGTGCAATATGGAGGCTGGAAACAGCAATATGTCCGCTGGGGAGTATAAAAGATTTCATCTCAGGTAATACCGTGTTCATTTGATCCATTGCTGCTTCCAGCAGACTGATATCTTCTTCTTTCAGATCCGGAATTTTCAGTTTGGTTTCCTTGTCCGGATCACAGGCCAGGGCAGAGCCAATGGTAAATAAGCGGTCCTGTGTTTCGGTCAGCAGAGAAGCAATGCCAAGGCTGTTTAAATGATCAAGACATAATCCAATATAGGAATTCAGTTCATCAACAGTGCCATAGGCTTCAATGCGACGATGAGATTTGGCCACCTTGGTTCCGCCAATCAGGGAAGTGGTGCCGTCATCACCTGTACGGGTATAAATCTTTGCTGACATGGATAATGCTTAAGAGTATGCGATTGCCTTTTCGTTCTTTTTATCACTTTCAATCAGTCCGTCCCGCAACCTTACCACCCGGCGGGCATGGTTGGCAATATCTTCTTCGTGAGTGACCACTACAATGGTATTTCCCTGTTTGTAAATATTATCGAAAATGGCCATGATTTCATAAGAGGTTTTAGTGTCCAGGTTACCGGTCGGCTCATCGGCCAGGATCAGGGAAGGATCATTCACCAGGGCCCTGGCTATGGCCACCCGCTGGCACTGACCACCACTTAATTCGTTGGGTTTATGATGGCTCCGGTCGGTAAGGTTGACCAGGTCCAGTACATGGTTGGCTTTTTCATTGCGCAACTTGCGGCTCATTCCGGCATAAACCAGGGGCAGGGCCACGTTTTCAAGTGCAGTCAGCCGGGGAAGCAGGTTGAACTGCTGAAACACAAATCCGATTTCCCGGTTACGGATTCCAGCCAGATCATTGTCGCGCATCTGGCTGACATCATTATTATTCAGGATATACCGGCCGCTGGTTGGGGTGTCCAGACAACCCAGGATATTCATCAATGTACTTTTCCCTGAACCGGAAGGGCCCATCAGGGCCACATATTCATTCCTGAAAATATCCAACGAAATGCCTTTGAGCACCGGCAGTTCCTGCTTACCCATGTAGTAGCTTTTACAGATATCTTCCAGATGAATAATTGAACTCATATAAATTTAATTAGTACTCCTCCGCCCGACTAATGACTATTGACTAATGACTAACGACTGATTACTTTCGGCACTTTGAAAAAAGAACCATCCTGCAGCGGTGCATTTTTCAGGCCCTCTTCCGTTGTGATGGATCCCTTTACCACATCTTCGCGAAGCACATTTAAAGCTCCGCTCATATGCAATAACGGTTTTACCCCCTCCAGGTTCAGTTCATTGAGTTTTTCAACAAAATGGATCATTCTTTGAAGATCATTCTTGATTTCTTCCTTTTCATCCGGTGAAAAAGTCAGCCGGGATAAATGAGCCAGTTTGTCGACCAGTTGGTCGTTTACTTCCATGCTACAAAGATAACTGCTGATTACTGGATTCCCGTTAACCAATTCTGTCTGAAGCAGGAAGCGCTGGCTTCCAAGAAAGCGGCTGTCTGAAAGCAGAATCAATCTTATCTTCGCCAGCCTATGAGTGGAAAAAGATCTATCGTAATGAGCGGCATACGCCCCACCGGGTATTTACACCTGGGTAATTATTTCGGGGCCGTGCGCAACTATGTAAAAATGCAGGAAGAATTCGAGTGTTTTTTCATGGTGGCCGACCTGCATTCCCTGACCACCCATCCCGATACGAAGGAACTGAAATTAAATGTACAGCGCGTACTGGCCGAGAATGTGGCCTGCGGACTTGACCCGGATAAAGTTGCCCTTTATTGCCAGAGCCATGTGCATGAAACAGCTGAGTTGTATCTCTATCTGAATATGCTGGCCTATAAGGGTGAATTGGAAAAAACCGTGACGTTTAAAGATAAAGCCAGGCAGCACCCGGACAATGTGAATGCCGGCTTACTGACTTATCCGGTATTGCAAACGGCAGATATTATTCTGCACCGTGCCATTTATGTGCCGGTAGGTAAAGACCAGGAACAACACCTGGAAATGGCCCGGAATTTTGTACAGCGTTTCAATCATCGTTATGGTGAAATCTTTCCAGAGCCTAAAGCCTTCAATTTCGGGGAAGAACTGATCAAGGTTCCCAGTCTCGATGGAGCTGGAAAAATGAGCAAGAGCGAAAACCAGTATGCCACATTATATCTTTCCGATGATGATGAAATGATCCGGAAAAAAGTAATGAAGGCTAAAACAGATAGCGGTCCGACCGAGCCCCATTCCGCTAAGCCGGATTATATCGCCAATATTTTTCAGCTCATGCAACTGGTAAGCAGTCCGGATACGATTCAGCAATTTGAAGCGGATTATGATAACTGCCGTATCCGTTATGGTGATATGAAAAAGCAACTGGCTGAGGATATGGTTCGTTTTATTGCTCCTATCAGGGAAAAAGCGGAATCGATCCGGACGGATGAAAAATACCTGCGGGAACTGATGGAAAAAGGAGCAGAAAAAGCCCGGAAAAGTGCCCGCAATACCATTGAACTGGTGCGGGAGGCCATCGGATTGAATTATTATTAAGCCGGGGCCGTGGTATTGTGGAAATTACATTATTTTTATTCGAACCGCCTGCATTATGAATAAAACATTTTTACTGGTATTGGGATTTCTGGCCCTGTCCGCCTCACTGGCCATGAAGATACTTGGTAATAAATCATCTCATTTATCAGAGTTACAGGATTATTGGTGGATTCCGCTTCCCCTGGCTTTACTCTGTTTCCTTGGTGCCGGTAACAATAAAAAAGGCGGACAATAATTCAAAGAAATTCTGAAGACAACAATGGCAAAAGCAGCTAAACCAAAACCAAAACATATTGCCGTGGCCGGTAATATCGGCGCAGGCAAAACCACCCTCACAGAAATGCTGAGCAAGCATTATAAGTGGATACCCAATTTTGAGGATGTTGATCATAATCCCTATCTCAACGATTTTTATGAGGACATGAACCGCTGGAGTTTTAATCTTCAGATTTATTTTCTGAACAGCCGGGTGCGGCAGCTGGTGGAAATCCAGAAAGGAACTGAAACCGTCATCCAGGACCGTACGATCTATGAAGATGCGAACATATTCGCTCCGAATCTTCATGAAATGGGATTGATGACCAAGAGGGATTTTGATAATTATTATCATTTCTTTCAGACCCTCAAAATGCTGGTACAACCTCCTGATCTGTTAATTTATCTGAATGCCTCTGTGCCAACCCTGGTCGGGCAGATTCAGAAAAGGGGAAGGGAATACGAAGAGAATATCCGCCTGGATTATCTGAAAAAACTGAATGAATATTATACCAAATGGATCAGCGAGTACAAAGAAGGCAAATTGCTGGTGATAGATGTAGACAAGAACAAGTTTGCTGAACGGGATGAGGATTTTGGTGAAATCATCCGCAAAGTGGATGCAGAACTCTATGGTCTGTTCTGATTGATCTATGCGCATTTCTCTTTTTATTTTATCGGTGATGCTGGCATTTACATCGGCTGCCCAGGAAGCCAGGGATACTGTTTTTCAGATCCGCGGCAGCAGCTGTTCCTGCAAGTACAATCTGGACCCGACAGCTGATAAAGAGGTTATGCTAAGTGGCGGACATGGTATTGGCAGTGATGCCCAGCAGCCGGCTTATTATTCCAAAGAAGAAAAAGACTGGCAGCAGTTCCTGAAGAAAAACCTGAATACCGGTTTGAAAGGAAAAGATGAAGTGGAAGTGCGGTTCCAGGTAAACAAAAATGGCGATTTATCTCATTTTGAATTATTGTCAGCCTCGCCGGCTCAAAAATTTCAGGAAGTAGTAAGGGTGCTGAAATTGTCCGGGAAGTGGTTTCCATCTGTCCGTAACGGCTATTGTATCCAATCTTCCCTGCGGCAGGTATTTGAACTTTAATAGTTGGCGTAATCTTTATATTCCTCCAGCATGTTCTCAATTTTCTTTAACCATTCAGCCTGTTTTTCTTTGTTGATGCTGTGATTGGTTTCCCGGTCATATTTATTCTGCATGTCTTCTTTTTCATCGAGTATCTCCTGATATATTTTTTGCAGATCCTTCCGGTAATTCTTTTTATGGAACCGGTACTCCTGTACTTTTTTGTACAACTTCCGGGCATACACTTCAGCCAGGTCAAAATGTCCCTGTTCATGACTGAGAATATAGGCTGTTTTGTGAAGGCCCCAGGATCTTGTTTTGGAGAACTTTGATTCGATCCGGTAACTGATATCATCGTTCCGTATGCTGTAGGAAAATACAAGATAGGAGGCCGTCGTGGCGGCAGCTTGACTGTTGGGGTCCGGACTGGCTTTATAATCCGCCCAG
>DAORJS010000037.1:0-15119 GCA_035439185.1 Chitinophagaceae bacterium | reverse complement strand
GAACTGGTGATCCGGAGCAACACACCCGCCACGGCCCTGCTGGTATTATCAGAAGGAGATGAGCGCATCCTGGTAAAAACCCAACCCTCCAAAAACGGAAAGGGAAGTGATATCAAGGTTCAGCTCACGGATGTGAACCTGGCCGACTTCGCTCCTTATTTTATGCCAAAGAACAGACTGGAAGGTTTATTATCAGGTAATATTCTGGTTGAAGATCCGGCGGGGAGTTTAAAAATCACATCGGATGATATACAGACCCGTTTCCTGCGGCTGGACAATGATTCACTGGGAGAATTAAAAGCCAATCTGGTATATGACGATGCTACCAAAAATCTGAAAGTAAAAGGGAATACCCTGAATCAGGAAAACTACCTCGGCTTTGATGCGGATATTTTTCTGAACAAAGAAGATGCGGTCAAAAATCTGATTGCATTAAAGGCAAAAAGTTTTCAGTTGGATGTGCTGGAACGTTTCCTGGGTAATCTCTTCACGGATATTCAGGGTTATCTGACTGGTGATATCAATATCAGCGGGCCTTTTGATGAATTAACGGTGACCGGAAAGGGCCGTTTAAAAAATGCGGGGCTCAAAGTCATCTTTACCCAATGTTATTATGATATACTGGATACTGATATTGAACTCACCAGTTCTGAGATCAAACTGGATGGAATCATTCTTAAGGATAAAATTACCGGTAACCCCGTTTACTTAACAGGCGGGATTGAACATCAGTCTTTCAAGAACATGTTTTATAACCTGGATATTTCCACCCGTAAACCCAAATCAATACTGGAGGCAGACAATAAGCCGGTTCAGTTATTAATGACCACACTGAAGGATAATAAACAGTTTTTTGGTAATGTAAAAGGAACAGGTTCTTTGTCGCTGCTGGGACCACAGTCGAATATGTATATGAAGATTGATGCAGTGGCTTCGGAAACAGACAGCAGTTTTATTACCCTGCCACCTTCTACCGGAAGGGAATCGGGCAGTGCTGATTTTCTGGTGGAGAGAAAGTATGGACGGGAAATGGATGCCGCTGATTTGCGGGGAAGTACCAGTATCGTGTATGATGTGGATATCACCGTCAATAAAACGCCGGTACCGATGGTGGGGGTGCGTATCATTCTGGATGAGCTGACAGGTGATGAGATCAAGGGAAAGGGATATGGGGGATTGAATATCCGTTCGGGTACTTCAGAACCTTTATCACTCCGCGGGCGCTTCGATATTGAAGAGGGAAGTTATCTTTTCACTTTCCAGTCCTTTTTCAAAAAGCCATTTGATTTGAGAAAGGGACGTGAAAATTATATTGAATGGAATGGGGATCCCTATGATGCCAATGTACGATTCAATGCGGCGTATACCGCAGAGCGGGTCAGCTTTGCCCCATTAAAAGATATCTTGCCGGTGAACAGTAATGTGGCCGCTGCCCGGGAGGATGTGTTTGTCATTGCGACTTTAACGGATAAACTGTTCAAGCCGGTGATTAATTTCTCACTCGACTTTCCCAATACCAGTGTGGCCGTGAATGATCCGGAACTGGCACTGGTTTTTCAGCAAATGCAAAGAGACTTGAATGAAATCAACAGGCAGGTAACCTACCTGATTGTATTCAATAGTTTTGCTCCGGCAGGCAATACCGCCAATGCCACCAGCACGGCCCTCAATGAATTTGCTTACAGTACGGTGTCCAGTATTTCAGGTTTATTATTTAATGAGATTAGTCAGGTGGTGAACAGTGCTTTCTCTAAAATTTTCAATTCGGATAATATTGGTTTTAATATCAGCGGTTCCCTGTATAACCGGAATCTGCTGAGTCAGAACAATGGATTCAATCCTAACCAGGGGCAATTGGATATTAATATTCCCATCTCTTTGTTCAAAGACCGGTTCATGGTTAAAGTGGGCAGTACGCTTGACCTGGCATTGGATGGCGGTCCGGCCGTACAAGAAGCCCTTCGTTTATTACCGGATGTAACATTGGAATGGCTGATCAATC
The DNA here is from genome assembly GCA_035439185.1 of Chitinophagaceae bacterium. Taxonomy (GTDB): domain Bacteria; phylum Bacteroidota; class Bacteroidia; order Chitinophagales; family Chitinophagaceae; genus JJ008. Next base: position 13,117 of record DAORJS010000037.1, on the reverse strand, counting down.
AGAGCGGCAGCATCCGGGCTTCTTTCTTTTACCGGGAGAATAATGATTATCTCGTTTCCACTACTACAGGTAGTCCGGGTAAAGCCAAACGTATTGGGGCGAATATTTCATACCGGAAGGATTTCGATAAACTGAGTGATATATTCAACAGGAAGAAAAATAAGAAGGAGACATTGCCGGAAGCGCAAAAGCAACCAGTGGTTCTGGAGCCTAAAAAAGAAGAGGAGGAGTGATTATTTTATATTTTGAATTTTAAATGATGAATGAAAGGAGCGGGAGCGGAAAGAAGAGGCAAGACTATATTATTATAAACAATAAGTGGTAAGCATCGTTTCCACGTTCTTTCATTCGGGCAGCTCAGGAAGCGAACTTCCAAACCTTTTAAGCCTCTTCGTACTTTGAGCCTTTTATTTCGAACTTCGAACTTCGAATTTCGAACTTCGTATTTCGTACTTCAATCCTCATTCTCCCCCCATTATTTCATGCCCCAGCTTATCTCTTTTCGCCGTTAAATATTTTTCATTGTAGGGATTCGGTGTGATGCGGATGGGAATATTTTCAACGATTTCCAGTCCGTAACCCACCAGTCCCACTCTTTTGCGGGGGTTATTGGTCATCAGTTTCAGTTTGGTAATATTTAAATAACGGAGGATCTGGGCACCGAGTCCGTAGTCGCGCTGGTCCATCTGGAAGCCGAGGTGCAGATTGGCTTCCACGGTATCCATTCCTTGTTCCTGCAGGCGGTAAGCTTTGAGTTTATTCAGTAAGCCGATACCTCGGCCTTCCTGGTTCATATATAATATGGCCCCTTTTCCTTCGGCCTGTACCATTTGCATGGCCTGATGGAGCTGGTCGCCACAATCGCAGCGGAGAGAGCCCAGGATATCGCCGGTAAAGCAGGAGGAGTGGACCCGGGTGAGCACGGGTTCATCTTTTTCCCAGCTTCCTTTGATCAGGGCCAGGTGTTCGTTGGTGGATAACTTTTCGCGGAAGGCTACCAGTGTAAAGTCGCCGTAACGGGTGGGCATATCGACCCTGACCACTTCTTCAATCAGGGAATCGGTCTTGATCCGGTATTCGATCAGGTCTTTGATGGAAATGATTTTGAAGTCAAATTTTTTGGCGATTTCTATCAGTTCGGGAAGTCTTGCCATGGTGCCATCTTCGTTCATGATTTCCACCAATACACCACCATGGGGTGCTTCGAAACCGGCCAGGCGGGTGAGGTCCACAGCGGCTTCGGTATGTCCGGCCCTGCGGAGTACCCCTCCTTTTTTGGAGCGGAGGGGGAAAATATGTCCGGGCCGGCCCAGTTCTGCCGGTAAAATGGCGGGGTTGATCAGGGCCTGAACGGTTTTCGCCCGGTCCTGGGCCGAAATACCGCTGGTGCAGCCATATCCCAGCAGATCCACGGAAACGGTAAAGGCGGTTTCGTGGAGGGCGGTATTATTATTGACCATCAGGTCAAGTCCCAGTTCATCGCAACGTTCTTCAGGTAAGGCGGCGCATATCAGTCCACGGCCATATTTGCTCATGAAATTGATCACTTCCGGGGTAACGGTATGGGCGGCGATCACGAAATCGCCCTCATTTTCGCGGTCCTCATCGTCTACAACTATTACCATTTTGCCATTCCGGATATCGTCAAGGGCGCTGCTGATACTGTCTAACATATTGCGGATTTTGTACAAAAATAGAACAAAGCAACCGGGTGTTCGGTTGCAACGATTGGGTGCAGCAAAAATCAAAGGCTTTTTGTCATTATAAAGCCTTATTTTTCAGGCCGAAATTGTTAATATTTGCCTATTTTTATTTTGGGAATATTCCCTTTCTTTGCATTCGAAAACCAAACTATATGCTTAAGAGAATACTCTTTTTCTTTGCTTTTGCCCTGCTGGCTGGTCAATTCGTATCTGCCCAGATCACAACGTCTACCATCACAGGGTCGATTAAAAGTACGACTGATGAAGCCCTGGTGGGTGCTACTGTTGTAGCCACTCACGTTCCCACAGGTACCAAGTACACAGCTGTTTCCCGTAACGGTGGTGCGATCAGGATGGAGAACCTGCGTTCTGGTGGTCCTTACACCATTGAAGTGTCTTATGTGGGGTATGACAAGGAAACTTATACAGAAGTTTATCTCCAGCTGGCCGAATCATTTATCCTGAACCCGGTGTTGAAAAAAACCGAGCGGGTGATGGAAACGGTGGTACTGACTACTACCGGCAGAAGCCAGATACTTAATAAAAATAGGACAGGTGCTGTAACCAATATCGGTTTACGCATGATCAATCAGATGCCAACCGTTAACCGGAGTCTGAATGATCTGACAAGGGCTACCCCACAGTCAAACGGTGCTTCTATCGGAGGTGGTAATTTCCGTCAGAACAACTTCACTATTGATGGTGCAGATTTCAATAATAGTTTTGGTATCGGTGGTAACCTGCCTGCGGGTGGTACGCCTATCTCATTGGATGCCGTTCAGGAGATTTCAGTGAATATCACACCTTTTGATGTTCGCCAGTCTGGTTTTATCGGAAGTGCAATTAATGCGGTAACCCGTTCCGGTACCAATGATTTTTCCGGTTCTGTGTATAAATATTTCAGAAATGAAAAATTCAGAGGTGATGAAGTGGATGGTGTGAAGTTTGTTCGTCCTGTAGAAGATTTTAGCCAGTGGGGTTTCCGTGTAGGAGGTCCGATCATTAAGAATAAATTATTCTTCTTTATCAACTATGAGTCAGAAAATCAGCCAAAAGCCATTCAGACGCGATTCGCTTCAACTCCGGGGGCTCCCTTTGGAAGTTCTCCGAATATTGCCCGTCCTTCCGCTGACTCCTTGAATTATATCAGCAATTACCTGTTATCAAATTATGGATATGTTACGGGTCCTTATGATAACTATACCCCGAACATCGAGCGGAAGAAATATATGGCCCGTCTGGACTGGAATATCAGCAGCAAGCATCAATTGGTATTGCGTTACAGTCAGGTGGAAGGTGGAGAGCCGAACTCCCCCAGTAACTCAGTTACCGGTACTGGCTTAACCAATGTTACCGGAGCCACCCGTAATGATATCAATGCACTCTGGTTTAAAAACTCAAACTATTTCCAGGGAGCTAATTTCTATTCATTTGCTGCTGAATTGAATTCAAACTGGGGTAAGGTATCCAATGTGCTGAGAGGTACTTATACCTACCAGAATGACTCCCGTACCACTGAGAGCCAGACTTTCCCTTTTGTGGATATCATGAGTACAACCGGTTATCCCCAGTCAGTACCCTACGCTTCTTTCGGATTTGAGCCATTCAGTTTTGGTAATCTGCGTAAAGTGAAAGTTTACTCTGTAGTAGATAATTTCTCCTGGACAAAAAACAAGCATAGCTGGACCGTAGGTGGTCAGTTTGAGCAAAGTGAAACCATCAATGGTTTCCAGCGTTTTGCTACCAGCTACTATCGTTTCAGAACATGGAATGATTTTGCAACCGGACAATTACCTTCTGATTTTGCGATTACCTATTCATTATCTAAAAATTTTGCCCCTGCTTTCTCGTCCTTTAAGTTCCGTCAGTTTTCACTCTATGGACAGGATGAAATTGCTGTAAGCCGGAATTTCAGGCTGACTTTTGGTCTGCGTCTGGATCTGCCTTCTTATCCGGATGTACCTCAGATTATCACCCACCCGTTGGTCGCTGCCAAAACATTTGCAAACGGAGAAATCGTAAATACGGGCAACCTGCCTAAGGTTCGCTTTATGTGGTCTCCCCGGATGGGCTTTAACTGGGATGTATATGGTGACCGCAGCCTGCAGATACGTGGTGGTACCGGTATCTTTACCGGAAAGATTCCTTTTGTATGGATCGTGAGCCAGTCAGGTGATAATGGTATGATTCAGGTAACCCGGAACTTCAATAACCCAGCTGATATTGCTGCCAATGCTGGACCTTTTAACCCTGATCCGTATGCTTACCTGCCGGGTTCTGTGCCTCAGGCCGGAACAGTTGTCCCAGCTTCTGTTACTGCCATGGATGAGGATTTCAGAAATCCCCAGACCTGGAAGTCAAGTATTGCGATGGATGCAAAAATGCCATGGGGTTTGATCGGATCCGTGGAAGCCATCTTTAATAAAGACCTGAAAACGGTATTCTTCCGCAATCCTAACTACCAGCTTCCTCAGAATCTGAATGTAGCTGGTTATCCTGATAACAGGCCAATGTATGGCACTTCTGCTCCAACAAGGTTCATTCATACATTGAATGGCTCTGGTGTTTTTGTACCAGGTGCAACTTCCGCATTCAATCCGGTGATTATTGATAATGCGCCTACTTCCAAAGGTTATTATGGATCATTTACAGTGAAGATTGAAAAACCATTCAGTAAAGGATTCTCTGGTTTTGTGGCTTATACCAAATCATTGTCAGCTAACCTTCACGACGGAAGTGGTGACCAGCCATTGGGCACCTTCCAGGGTACACAGCAGGTGAACAGCCTGAATACACCGGCACTTTCTCATTCAGCCTATGTATTACCTGATCGTTTTGTGGCTTCTGTTTCTTATCGTAAGGAATACCTGAAGCATATGGCAACTACAATCGGACTGTTCTGGTCCGGTGCTTCTGACTATCGCTTCTCCTATGTTTATGGTGGTGATTTTAACAGAGATGGTGTTACCGGTAACGACCTGATCTTTATCCCTACTGCTACCCAGGTACAGCAAATGCTGTTCAACAGCCAGACTGTAAACGGGGTGGTGTACAACCAGCAGGCACAACGTGATCTGTTTGAAAACTATATCCAACAGGATAAATATCTCCGCACTCATCGTGGTCAGTATGCTGAAAGAAATGGTGCCCTGGCCCCCTGGAGAAATCAACTGGATGTGAAATTCATGCAGGATATTTTTGTGAAAGCTGGTAAATACCGTAATACTTTACAGTTTACTGTGGATATTCTGAATGCAGGTAACCTGATGAACAACAGCTGGGGTAAGGTAAAAGCAACCAATGGTACCTCAATTCTTACCATTGCCAATGCCAACAGTCTTGTTCCCGGCGGATCTGTGCTTCCTGTCTTTACATTAGCACAGGACAGAGGTCAGATGATCACCCGTACTTTCCGTGATGTGGTGAGCACTTCTTCCACGTATTCTATCCAGCTCGGTCTGCGTTATATCTTTAACAACTGATCTGAGTCTGTCAAATAACAAAAAGTCCCGCCAAAAGCGGGACTTTTTATTTTAAGCCATTTCAAAAAAAGTCTATTTATTACCCGGCCAGCCCCATTGCAGAAAAGCGGGCATGGCCCTTCCCCAGGTAGGAACATCGTGACGGCCATCGGCCAGTTCCAGGTATTCAATATCGGTTTTCCGCTGGTAGCCCTTGGCCTCCAGTTCACGGATCAGATCAAGTGTGTCATCGATGGAATCAATAATGCCATTATTATTACGGTCCTTGGTTTCATCCAGGTTACCACATTGGAAAAAGAATTTCAGCCAGGGCGCATAACTGCCTTTTCGCACCTGCTGGTGCATGATCCGGTGTTGTTCGTCATCATATCCGGGATCATCCTGGTCCAGACTTCTCCACCATAAAGAGGCGGAGAATACACCGGCCCTGGTGAATTCGCCGGGACGGTTCCATACAATATCCAGCGCACTCAATCCGCCCAGTGAAAACCCGGCAAAGGCTTTTTCCATAAAACGGGAGCCGTTATTATAGGCATCCTCTGTCAGTGGAAGCAGTTCATCAAAAATAAAACGATTGTAAAGGGCGGCCTTGATTCCCCGGTTTTTATAGTCGGGAACCAATTGGGTGCCATATTCCATTCTTCTTTCGGGACCGGCATGGATGGCCACGCATAACAGGGGTTGAATGGACTGTGTACTGTATAATTCGGAGAGAATTTTATCAAAATTCATGGTCGCCATATCCTGGCCGTCGTTGATCAGCAGAAGGCTACCGCCGGAGCCGGTTTTGCCAAAAGGTGGCAGATAAAAATCTACTTTGACCTCTCTTTGAAGAAATTGGGAAAGAATGGTCCGGCGCTCAACAGATACCGGGATCGTTTCAGTGGTAGGCATGGTGCCAAAAATACGGATAATCCGGTTTATGTTTCCTAAACAGGCTCACCAACCCGAAGAAGATCTGGCGGATTTGTTAATTTGGGGTTGAGCAAATATATTTGGTAAACACCCTGTTGGGTAGCCCCTATATTGGACAAACGATTAAAATCTGTTTATGAAGAAAATTGGTATCCTGCATGGAAAAGAACGTTCATTCCCTGATGCATTTGTAGCCAGGGTTAACAGCAAACAAGTACCCGGTATCATGGCTGAACCGGTGCGTATTGATAAAGCCTTGCAGGGCGAAAATTCCGGGTATGCAGTAATCATTGACCGGATTTCACAGGATGTGCCTTTTTACCGTACCTGGTTGAAGAATGCAGCTGTCACCGGAACAGCGGTGATCAATAATCCGTTCTGGTGGAGTGCAGATGATAAATATTTCAATAATTGCCTGATGACGAAAGTGGGGGTGCCGGTTCCCAAGACGGCCATTATCCCTTCCCGTGATCTGCCTGATGATACTTCCAATGATTCATTCAGCAATCTGGCATTTCCGCTCGACTGGGAACATATTTTTAATTATGTGGGATTTCCAGCTTATATGAAACCCTTTGCCGGTGGTGGATGGAAACACGTGTATAAACTGACAGATGCAGAAGATTTTTTCAGCAAACACAGTGAAACCGGTCAGCTGGTGATGTTGCTGCAGGAAGAAATTGTATTTACAGAATACTATCGCTGTTATTGTATCGGAGGAAAATATGTAAGGATCATGTCCTACGAGCCACGCAACCCGCATCACCTTCGTTATGTAGCTGATTTCAGTCCTTCTCCGGAAAGATTACAACAGATGACTGATATCGTGCTCCGGATTAATAAGTATCTGGGTTATGATTTTAATACGGTGGAACTGGCTGTAAGAGACGGGGTGCCTTATGCCATTGATTTTTGCAATCCTGCACCGGATGCAGATATCAATAGTGTAGGCGCTGAAAACTTTGAATGGGTGGTAGAGACTGCCGCAACTTATGCGATAGAAAAGGCACTGGAACTGAAGGAAGGGCAGGATAATCTGACCTGGGGCGAGTATGTGAAGAGGAGCAGTTCTGGAATGCCGCTAGGATGAGTCTTGAGTCGAGAGTCTAGAGTCGAGAGGTGTGAGACGTGATACAGAATCAATATCCCCCGCTTTCGCTAAAGCTACGGCGGGCAACCCGCCTGCGCCAGGGCTTCGGCGGGCAATGCAATATCCTAATATCTTAATTTTTTAACAACCCGCCTTCGCCAAGGCATCGGTGGGCAAAGGCTTCGGTGGGCAAGGCAATACCTAATTCCTAATACCTAATAACCAATTCCCAACCAATGAATCTCAACTATAAAACATTTACCCTGGGTGTAGAGGAAGAGTACATGGTACTTGATCCGGTGAGTTTTGAGCTCAAGAGTCATGAGCAGAAGATCGTGCAGGAAGGTCAGAAAGCGATAAAGGATAAAGTGAAGGCCGAAATGCACCAGGCTGTGGTGGAAGTGGGAACAGATATCTGTGCTGATGCCGATGAAGCCTGGCAGGATGTATCCAATCTGCGGAAAACCATTGCTGGTATTGCCGGAGATCTGGGATTTGCGATGGGTGCTTCAGGAACACATCCTTTCAGTCACTGGGAAAGTCAGCTCATCACCGATCATATCCGCTACAATGAGATCGTGAATGAATTACAGGAGGCTGCCAGAAGCAATCTCATCTTTGGATTGCATGTGCATGTGGGCATGGAAAGCCGGGAAATGGCCAATCATATTGCCAACAGTACCCGTTATTTCCTTCCGCATATTTTCGCGCTCAGTACCAATTCCCCTTTCTGGGAAGGAAGAATGACAGGTTACAAATCTTTCCGGACCAAGGTATTTGATAAATTCCCCCGTACCGGTATTCCCGATGCTTTTGACAGTATCGAAGCATATGATAATTATGTGAAACTGCTGATCAAGACCAATTGTATTGATAATGCCAAAAAGATCTGGTGGGATCTGCGGGTGCATCCTTTCTTTAATACGGTTGAATTCCGGATTTGCGATATTCCGCTGACAGTAGATGAAACCATTACCCTGGCATCTTTATTCCAGGCGGTTTGTGCCAGGATTTATATGCTGCGCAGCAAGAACCTGAATTTTATTCAATATTCAAGGGCATTGCTGAACGAGAATAAATGGAGGGCCAGCCGCTATGGTGTGGATGGGCAGTTGATTGATTTTGGCAAGGAAGAAGAGGTGAATACGCGGGCCCTATTATATGAGTTGCTGGATTTCCTGGATCCTGTATTGGATCATTTGGGAAGCCGTCACCGGGTGGCATATATCCACAAAATGCTGGAAAACGGAACCGGGGCAGACCGTCAGCTGGCTGTATTTGAGCAGTCCAAAAACCTGACTGATGTTGCCCGGTATATTAACCATCAATACCTGGCTGGTATTTAGGTAAGGGCGCTCTTATTTCCTGTTAAAGAATTTGCCAATCGTTAATCCAAGGGCTCTGTGCCTCACGGTCGGGCCATTGTCTGTATTGACAATAGTGGCAACCCCATGGGTATAATGGGCATAAATGATCAGTCCGCTGCTGGTTTCATATCCCAGGTGAAGGAGGAGGTTTGCGCCAAAACGGCCATAGTCACCATAACTGAATTTCATATTACGGCTTACAGCCGGCCCTGATGATTTATTGAATTTTTCCTTGCCAAATAACTGCAGATCGATCGATGGACCTGCTTTGATAAAAAAATGTCCTTCTGCTTCACCGAAATTGTATTGCAGCATCGGGGCAAATTCAAAAGTATGTACGGTTACATCATTGTCTGTGGCCAATGAATCCGGAGGAAAGGAAGGGCGGGTAAAGTTGACTTTATATCCCTTCATGCTGTAAAAAACTGCAGGGGCAAAATAGAGTTTGCCTTCAAACTGCATTTTTGCCATCGCACCAGCCTGAAAACCATATTTCATTTTAGTATCCTGTTTTGTACTTCCCAGGTTAATTTCAGGCGTACTATAGGATGCCCAGGTCGTCTGCCCGCCAGCAAAAACACCGAACTCTGTCTGGGCCTGTAGCAAACCAGCCATCATCAATCCAATAAAAAGTAAATATGATTTTTTCATATAAGAGGTTAAAGTATAAGGGGTTAAATGTAGTTATTAAAAGCCGTTCATGCAACCCCTTGAGAAAAGAATAAAAATCAGGGTATTATTCCTGTAAATCATATGGTTCAGGCCGGTTACCTGAAATTTTTGGCAGGGTCTTTTATACCGGTTGACTGATTATATTCCTGAGAGGCACCTTTTGGAATGGAGAGGTTTTTCCAGGACTTGCTTTTAATGATTTTTGCGATATAGATAATTTGTCCGATATGATAAGGGTAATGCGCCATCTGGCGAATGATGGCATCCACAACAGTGAGCGGCTCCTGCCGTATGGTTACTGTTTTTTTAAGGTCTTTCTTTTTCAAAGAAGTTAAACTATTAAGGAAGCATTCCCAGCCTTTTTCCCAAAGACTGATCAATTCAGCTTTTGTTTGTTTACCGGTTTCAAATTCAGCATCTCTCTGCCGCCATTCCTTTTCACCATCTTCAGTTAAGAAATTAGTCCAGCGGCTCAGCATATTACCGGCCATATGCTGAATAATCACGGCAATACTGTTGGACTCGTCGTTGGGCTGGTAGTGAAAGTCCCATTCGTTCAGTTGTTCAAAACTTTTATCCCCCAGTTCTTTGTAGTATTTCAACCGGCTGATGGAGGCTTCGAGGAAATTTTTAGCAGTGCTCATGAGGAGAGGGAATTAGGTATTAGGAATTATGTATTGCCTTGCCCACCGAAGCCTTGGCGAAGGCGGGTTGTTAAAAAATTAAGATATTGGGATATTAAGATATTTGGATATTGATTCACATTTCATCTCTCTACTCCCTTTTTCCACAAGAAGCTGCGCAATGGGATTGGGCTGACTCACGACTATTGACTATCGACTAGTGACTTCTCTCTAATATCCCTCTGCAGCATCATCCCCTCTCTTATCCGCCACCGCTTCAAACTTTCCATCGGGTAATACCCTGATAATTTCCGTCCGGCCGATACCGCTTCTTTCATTGGCAAATGTATACCCCATTTTTTTCATGGCTTCTTTAACAGCTGCAGGGAATCCGGTTTCAATGACCAGTTCATCGGGTAACCACTGGTGATGAAATTTGGGTTTGTACACTGCATCTTCTGCACTCATATCAAATTCAAGGATATTCACCAGTGTTTGAAAAATCTGGGTGGGGATGGTCGTGCCCCCGGGTGTGCCTACCACAATGAAAGGCTTGTTATCCTTTAACACAAGTGTTGGGGTCATGGAGCTGAGCATTCTTTTGCCTGCTTTGATTGCATTGGCTTCGCCACCTACGGCTCCGTACAAATTCGGTACACCAGGTTTAATGCTGAAATCATCCATCTCATCATTGAGAAAAAAACCGGCGCCACCCACGACCGTGCGACTGCCATAGGAATTATTCAGGGTAGTCGTGATGGCCACTGCATTTCCCTGCTGATCAATCACACTCAGGTGCGTGGTTTCCTCGCTTTCTGCTTTTAGCAATACTCCTGGTTTGATCTCGGTGCTGGGTGTTGCTTTGGCCGGATTATAATTTTTCATCCGCTCCTGCAAATACACTTCATTGCTGAGCATGGAAACCGGCACTTTATAATAATCTGCATCACCCATGTATTCGGCACGATCGGCAAAAGCCCGGCGTTCCACTTCTGTCATCAGTTGAACTGCCTGCAAGGAATGAAAGCCCATTGCAGCGATGTTCCGGTCTTCGATCATCTTCATCATCTGATGCAATAACAGGCCGCCGCTGCTGGGCATTGGCATTCCTACGATCTGGTATCCTTTGTAGGTAAAGCGGTGCGGGGTTCTGAATTTCGCCACATAATTTTTCAGGTCCTCATAATTAATAATCCCGCCGCCTCTTTTCATTTCCTCCACAATCAGTCTGGCCGTTTCGCCCTCATAAAAACCGGCTTTTCCCTTATCCCTGATTCTTTTCAGGGTATTGGCCAGATCGGTTTGTACCAGGGTATCACCAGCTTTCCATTTTTCTTTTACAAAAACCGGCATGATGCTGTTATACTTTTTGAGATCGGACTGCAGATTATTCAGGGAACGGGCTTCCCTTTCACTGATCACAAAACCTTTTTCTGCCAGTTCAATAGCCGGCTGGATCAACTGCTCAAAAGGCAATTTCCCGTATTGATGAGATGCAAATAATCCTGCCACAGTTCCCGGCACTCCGGAAGCAAGATGACCATCCTGACTTTTATCGGTCCGGGCATTTCCATCTTTATCAATATACATATCCCGGTGAGCGGCACCAGGCGCCATCTCCCGGTAATCCAGGGCTACCTGTTCCCCATTACTCAGACGGGCCACCATAAAGCCACCGCCGCCGAGATTGCCGGCATTGGGATATACAACCGCTAATGCCAGTTGGGTGGCAATAGCCGCATCAATAGCATTCCCGCCTTTTTTAAGCATACTGACCCCCACTTTGCTGGCCAGTGGATGGGCCGATACTACTGCACCATGATCGGCGATGGTTTTTTTCTGAATGGTATAGGCATAAGGATTGAGCCCGCCTGATTGGGCCGCGGATTTTTGTTGCGGATGACAAGCAAGCAGGAACAGGGTTGCCAGAACCGGCAGGAAAAACATCGTCTTTTTGGTCATATATCAGGTGTATGGACAATAAAACTACTGAAACAAGCGCATTTTCCGTTCGCAAAAAAGGGGAGTGATTTCGGTGGCTCTTCATTAACTTGCCCGATAAAATTTTCCCAAATGAACCGGAAGACATTGACCCTTTCTCTGCTCCTTATTTTAACCTTTTCCGTTAATGCACAATTGAAATCACCGGAAGAATTTTTGGGCTACCCGGTGGGCACCCGTTATACGCCGCACTGGAAAATCGTCAACTATTTCAATCATGCAGCTGCTCAATCGGCTGCTTCGATGAAACTGGAACAATATGGAGAAACCAATGAAGGCAGACCCCTGTTGATGGCATTCATTTCATCTGCTGAGAATATCAGCAAACTGGAGTCTATACGGCAGAATAACCTGCGACTGGCCGGTTTATCCCGTGATAAGATGGCGGCCATTGAGGAAAAAGCTCCGGCGATCGTCTGGCTGAGTTATAATGTTCATGGTAACGAACCGGCTTCTTCTGAAGCCTCTCTGCTTGCATTATATGCACTATTGAACCCGGCTGAAACCCGTACCAAAGAATGGCTGAAGAATACGGTGGTAATTATTGATCCCTGTCTGAACCCGGATGGCCGCGACCGGTATGTGAACTGGTATAATTCTGCAGTTGGGAAATCGTATAACCCGATCCCGCTGGCCCGTGAACACCGTGAGCCATGGCCACAGGGAAGAACCAATCATTATAATTTTGACCTGAACCGTGACTGGGCCTGGCAGTCACAACAGGAAAGCCGTTATCGTATAAAAAGATACCTGGAATGGATGCCTCATGTGCATGTGGATTATCATGAACAGGGATATAACGAGCCCTATTATTTTGCCCCGGCCGCAGAACCCCTGCACGAAGTGATTACCCCCTGGCAAAGAGAATTTCAACAGACCATCGGTAAAAACAATGCCGGATATTTTGATGAAAAAGGCTGGTTGTTTTTTACCAAAATCCGATTCGATCTTTTTTATCCTTCTTACGGCGATACCTACCCGATGTATAACGGATCAATTGGTATGACATACGAACAAGGAGGAATTTCAGGCGGATTGGGCGTCATCAATGAGGATGGGGATACTTTGACGCTGGTCGACAGAGCCCAACACCATTTTGTTACGTCGATGAGCACCATCGAAGCCGCTTCTAAAAATGCCGGGAAACTGATCAGTGAATTTAAAAAATATTTCAGTACTGCTTTGACTAACGGTATCGGCGAATATAAAACCTATGTGATTAAGTATGATGCCGTCAATGCACAGCGTTTTGATAAGCTGCGGG
>DAORJS010000036.1:0-15366 GCA_035439185.1 Chitinophagaceae bacterium | reverse complement strand
ATTCAATTGACGGTTCATCATTCATACCACCGGCAAATTGAAGCTTAAGGGTGGTAGTTTTAATAAAATTGCCCTACTTTCACCCAAAAAAATGCGGCGCCTAACCATACTCTGTATTGTACTTTTCTTTCAGGTTATTGCAATTGCTCAGGCCATCAGCAAAACCGGCTGGAAGTCATTTACCGATACTGCAGGAATGTTTACCGCTCAATATCCTCCCAACTGGGTCAATAAGATCAAGGAAGGGAACCGCGTTTTTTTTACATCTCCTGCCGAATCAGAAACCGACAATTTCAATGAGAATGTGAATATCAGCGTTAAATACAATGCTGCTTATGGAGGACAGATCAAGATTGGGGATCTGTTTCCTTCCGTAACCGATCAGCTGAAGACAGCGTTCAGAGATTTTAAAAGTGAAAGCCAGCGCAGTTTCACCTGGAATAAAACCGATGCCGTTGAAATTATTTATTCAGGTTTCAGCAGCCTGGATGATAAAATGCGGATCCGCATCATCCAGTGGTTTTGCTTTTACAAATCACGGCTATATACTGTAACCTATACAGCAACCGCCAGTAATACCGGTTTAAAACCCACCGCACTCGGGATCATGGGAAGTATCCGGTTCTGACTTTACCAGAAGTTATCACACACAAAAGTCGTTGACTCAGGTGATGTCAAGCCGGGTTTGATCTCCAAATTAGTCCTTTGGACAGGCAACTATTAGGAAGACATATCCAAACAAAGATACCGAACCACGGACTATGATCCGGGGCCCGGTATGACGTAAAACGGCTTTTGAGATAGCTGCTAGAATCCTTTCTTAGGTTGCTGTTGTCCTCCTGCTCCGATAACCGATGAACCCAAAACTTTAATAGTTGATTTGATGAAATCAGACTCTTCTGCTTTGTAAATATTATCTACATATTTCTGCGGATTCCGGTCAATATAGGGGAACCAGGTACTGTGGATCTGTATCATGATTTTATGCCCTTTCTTGAATGTATGCAAAACATCCTGCAGGGGAACATTTACATCGGTAGGTTGTCCGGGTACAAAGGGTTCAGGCTTTTCAAAACTGTTCCGGAAGCGGCCACGGAATACTTCACTCCGAACCAGTTGCTGATAACCACCCATCACAATATTCTTCGGATTATGCTCGTAATTCGGATGGTTATCCGGATACACATCAATCAGTTTCACTATAAAATCCGCATCGGTACTGCTGATGGCCACTTTCAGTTTAGCCAGGATTTCACCGGCAATGGTCATATCATCACCCAAAACCTCAGTTTCAAATGTGAGTACATCAGGGCGCATGGAAGCCTGGCGCTGGTCATCACTCATGAAATTCCGGGGCGTAAATGTGAGTCCTTCAGTTTGCGAAGTATAGGGAACCGGCTTGGCAGGATCGCTGATATATTCAAACGCATTTTCTGTATTCACTTCTTTATTGATCACCAGTTTTCCATTGGGTTCAAAACGTAACTGAAGGGAAGCGGCTTCTTTGGGAGGCCATACTTCATGTTTTTCCCATTTTTTGGTACCCGTATTAAACACATAAGCTTCAGGCATATCTTCTGTGCCCTGGTCTTTCAGGTATCGGGCGAAGAATTTAAATTCAATCTCTTTTTGATAAAAAGTGGAAATGCTGTCTCCGAAATACAGATGGTTATGAGTACTCTTGCCTTTTTCACCCGCCCAGTCGCCATGCCCCCAGGGACCCATCACAATTGTATTTTTCGCACCGGGACTGTTCTTTTCAATGGTTTTATAAATATTAATGGGACCAAACAGGTCTTCCGCATCGAACCAACCTCCTACTGTTAACACAGCTGGTTTGATATTTTTAAGGTGTGGCAGCAGACTTCTTTTCTGCCAGAATGTATCATAATTCGGATGATCGATGATTTGTTGCCAGAAAAAATTATCGTGATGATATTCGCTGGTTATATTTTTCAAGGGGCCTTTTTTCAACCAGAAATTATACCCGTCCTTAGGCGCTTTCCCATATAATCTCATCAGTTCGGGCATGTACCAGTCTTTCCGGGTGGTATCTTTTTTCTGGTATCCAAAAACAGCAAAAGCTGCAGTATAACTTTCGAGATAGGCGCCCATATGGTGGAAGTCGTCAAAGAAAAAATCCGAAATCGGTGCCTGAGGGGAAACCGCTTTCAATGCCGGGTGTGCATCAGGAAGGGATGCTGCTGAATAAAATCCCGGATAGGAAATACCATAAATTCCTACCCTGCCATTATTGCCTTTGAGATTTTTGACCATCCAGTCGATACTATCCCAGGTATCAGAGCTCTCATCAATGGCCGTTTTATTTTTTGGATCATTGCCCGGTATATTGGGCCGCATATTATCAAATGTTCCTTCACTCATATAACGGCCGCGTACATCCTGGAAAACGAAAATATACATATCCCTTACCAGAAAGTCGGAGGGATGACCATGTGGATTAAAGTTGGCATAGCCGGATGCATTATAACAGGTACGGTTCATCAGGATCGGGTATGTTTTGGAGCGATCCTTGGGCATATACACGAGGGTAAATAATTTAACCCCATCCCGCATCGGGATTAAATACTCGAACTTGTCATAGTTCTCCTTCATGAAACTGTTGATGGAGGACTGTGACTGTGCAAAGAAAGAGGTCGTCAAAAGAGCGATCAGAACCAACGTATTTTTCATACCTGTTTTTTAGGCTGAAAAAATACAGAAAATTAACTGAACCCCGTTACCGTCCTTCATCAGATCCGGATTTCGTTGAGCGATTGTCAAAAAAATGCAGGTAATGGGTTCAACTCATGCTGTTTACCGGCCACTTTAAACCACCAGATTCCATCCATAGGGATCCCGGCCCGGTTTTGAGCGGATCTCTTCCAATTCTTTTTTCAGGATCTGCTGGATACTATTCTTTTCATAGGCAGGCAAAGTATAATCCAGTCCGTTGATTCCGACCAGACAGATGGGAGCCACTACCGCTGCGGTTCCGGCTCCGAATATTTCTGTGATCGCGTTATTCAGAAAACCGAGGGTGAGTTCTTCAACAGCAACAGGTCTTTCTTCCACGGGAATGCCTTTATCCTGTGCAATACGCAGCAGGGAGTCACGGGTTACTCCGTCCAGAATGGAATCGGATAAGGGCGCGGTGACCAGTTTACCATTCACCACAAACATCACATTCATCGTTCCGGATTCTTCGATGAATTTATTTTCGGCGGCATCGGTCCATAATACCTGGTCGTACCCTTCGGCCCGGGCCATCTTTGTTGGAAGAAAAGCCGCTCCATAATTACCACCGCATTTGGCAAAACCGGTTCCACCTCTCGCCGCCCTGATATAATTGGTTTCTACTTTTACCCGTATGGGCCGGGTATATAATTCGGGTACGGGCCCGGCAATTATTACAAAACGGTATTGCTCTGATATTTTTACTCCCAATTTAGGTTCACTGGCATACATAAATGGACGGAGATACAAGGCTGCACCAGCCTGTTTGGGTGCCCATGCTTTATCTGTTTCAACTAATCTGATCAGTCCTTCCCGGAAAATTTCCTCGGGTGGTGCAGGCATACACATTCTTTCCAGAGAAAGGCAAAAGCGTTCATAGTGCTTATCTATTCTGAAAATATTCAGCCGTCCATCCTCCATATAAAAGGCCTTCATGCCTTCAAATACGGTCTGGCCGTAATGCAGGGCCAGGGTGGCAGGATGCAGGGAAAGATTGGCCAGCGGAAGAATCTGTGGTTGCCCCCATTGGCCATTGGCATAATCACATACCAGCATATGGTCCGATAAGTGTTGACCGAATTCCATATTGTCAAAATCCACTTCCTGAATCCGGGAGTGTTTTGCTTTTCTGACTGGGATTTCAGTGGTTAGTTCCATTTTATATGTTTTAGATTGATCACTCCGTTTAATAAAAGCTGATACAAAATTTTTACATTAACGGCAATTAAAACAGATTCAGTTTATGTATTTTTGACTAGATCAGATGGAGGGAAGTCGTTAGTCTTTAGTCGATAGTCGTTAGTAAAGAGACGGGAGTAATCAGTCAGCAGTAGTCAGTCAGCAGTAGTCAGACAGCAGTAGTCAGTCAGCAGTCTGTCAGACAGCAGTCTGTCAGTCTATCAGTTTCCAGATCGCTTCATAGGACTCAATATCCTAATATCACCAGTCATCGCTTGAGCTACGGATGGCAAATAATATCCCAATATCTAATACCAAATAACTATTAACCAATTCTCAACACGATGCGCAATACCGACCATCTCTACCTCCAGGTTGCCGGCGGGCTGGAACAAATGATCAGCGAAGATGTACTCAAGATCGGCGATAAACTTCCTTCCGTGAGAATGCTGAGTGAAGAATATGGAATCAGTATGGGTACTGCTTTTCAGGCCTATTATCATCTCGAAGGGAAGGGCCTGATTGAAGCCCGTCCAAAATCAGGATACTATGTGCGGTTTAACCAGCGTCGTTTCCGGGATCTGCCCCGGGAAATTGCTCCTGAAACGATCTCTCACGAAGTGACGGTAAAAGAAATGATCAATTCCATTTACGGGGATATTGCGCTCGATAATCGCAAAACTGTGAACCTGGCCATTGCGGTTCCGGATGTTTCTTTATTACCGGTGGCCAAGATCAATAAATCAGTAGTACAGGCGATGCGGCAGTATAAAGATCATTGCATCAGCTATGAAGAATCAGCCGGTAATCCGGAACTACGTAAACAGGTGGCTAAACTGGCCTTTAACTGGGGAGGCAAAATCAAACCGGAAGAAGTGGTGATCAGCTCCGGTTGCCTCGAAGCTATCACCCTTTGTCTGCGTGCCGTGACCAAACCGGGCGATACGGTTGCTATTGAATCGCCGAATTATTTTGGTATTTATCAATCAGCAGAACAACTGGGTTTAAAAGTAGTGGAAGTTTCTTCTTCACCCATAAGCGGGCTGGACCTGGAACACCTGAAAGAAACCCTTCAGCAATTTCCGGTGAAAGCCTGCGTGGTTACCCCCAATTTCAACAACCCTGCAGGCGGTTGTATGCCGGATGAGAATAAGAAGAAACTTTGTACCCTGATCAATCGCTATAATATTCCCTTGATTGAAGATGATATTTATGGCGAATTATATTTCGGGAAAAAACGCCCCCGTACCTGCAAGTATTATGATACAAAGGGATTAGTGATGCATTGTTCTTCCCTTTCCAAATCCCTGGCTCCGGGTTACAGGATTGGTTGGGTATTACCCGGAAAATTTCTGGATGAGGTAAAGTTTATGAAGAGGATGAATGATATCAGTTCCCCTACCCTGACCCAGGCCGCCATGGCGCATTTTTTGCAACACGGCCGTTACGAATATCATTTAAAAAAACTGCGCAATGCCCTGCATACCCAATGTCTTCGTTATATGCAGGGGATTATTGAGCACCTTCCGGAAAACACCAAGGTATCGAGACCACAGGGCGGACTGGCACTATGGGTGGAACTTCCCAAAAAAATCAATGCATTCCGTTTACGCACCGAAGCCATGAAACATCATATTTCAATTGTCCCCGGTAAAATATTTTCATCCGGCAGACATTACGGACATTTTATCCGAATCAGTTTTGGCAGGCCCTGGACCCAGGAAATGGATGATGCCCTGATGACCCTTGGCCGGATCATCCGGAAAATGTTATGATTGTTTTTTTCGCCTGGCCTTGTAATAAAAATAAACCGGAATCCCGGCGGCTGTAATCAGTACACCCAGTAAAGAATTCACCACCGGCTGGCGGTCATGGATATAATTATTGATATCGTTATAAAGCGTAACAATAAGAAAAAACGCTGCAAACAGAATAAAGAGAACCGTTGTAGCCGGATGCATCCATATCTTATAAGGCCGGGGCAGATCCGGCATTTTTTTCCGGAGCAGAAAAATACCCACCGCGCCCATACCATACACCACCCAGCTCATAAAGACCATCATATCTGCCAGCATATCAAATGACCCGGAAATAATCAGCAGGGAAATCCAGACAGCATGGAGCCAAAGTGCAAAACCAGGTGTATGATACCGGGGATGTTCCCTGCCTGTACGGGCAGCAAATAAACGATCCCGGCCCATCGCATAGGTTATCCGGGTAGTAGCCATGATATTTCCATTCAATGCTCCAAGGGTACAAATAACAATCATCGCGGCCACAATGGCCTGCCCCGTTGTTCCGAACGCAACTGCAATTGCATCAGAGGCCACCAAGGATGAGCCGGCAATGGTTTCTACCGGTAATACATAGAGATAAGCCTGGTTCACGAGCACATAAACAATCACACAGGCCATGACGCCGGTAAAAAGGCTTTTGGGAATATTCCGTTGCGGCTGTTTTATTTCGCCGGCAATAAAAGTAATATTCACCCAGCCATCATAAGCAAAGAAAGCACCTGTTAAAGCAGCAATAATTCCACTCATCAGGGCCCCACCCTCTCTGGGTGCTGCAGCATCAATAAAATGATGCCAATCCCCTTTGCCCGAGAAAAAGATACCACCAATCAATGCCGCAATCACCGCCATTTTTAATACGGTTGAAACTACCTGAAATGCATCTCCGGCTTTCAAACTCCGGTAATTGAGCCAGGTCAGCAAAACAACCATCACAATCGCTAATGATTTTACACCGGCATTTTCCAGTGGATAAAGATCCCCGATAAAGGGAAGATGCCAGACGAATGCATGCTCCGTGATGGTATCAAAACGGGGCAGGAGAAGGAAATAGTTGGCATAGCTGGCACATACAAAAGCAATGGCCGCTACCGCAGCCGTATTGATCACCGAAAAAGCCGACCAGCCATATAATGAAGCCGTAAACTCCCCGAACATTTTACGGAAATAAACATAGATGCCTCCGGTTTCCGGCATCATGGCACCGAGTTCGGCATAAATGAGTGCACCGAGTAATGAAAAAATACCAGCTATTACCCAGATCAGGGTCAGCCAGACCGGTGAACCCAGTTGCCCGGCCATGCTGGCGGGTTTCATAAATACTCCTGAACCGATGATACTTCCAATGATAACGGCAACGGCGGACCAGAATCCAATCTTGGTGGAGGGGGAAGACGGGTTGGACATAATTCAAGGAAGATAGGCAATCTGCCATTAAAAAAGTCCTGGCTCCTTTTTAATTAAGGAACCAGGACTTCAATCAATTTCTTCTGGCTTCAACCTGAATATTCCGGTCAATCCGGAACATACCCCCCGGCCGGATACATATTTTTCCCGGAAGGATTAACAGGTACGGAAGGCATTGGATTTTCACCAAAGTTGAACCTTGGACCAGAACTGATGGTAAGAGCTGTTGCTTGTAAGGCTAAGATAAAAAGAAGCCGGATGAAAATCAAGCCCCTTTTTTGCCAATTTATATGACCGGGCAACCCCGGAAAGAGCCCCGCCGTTTTACCAGATTAATGTTTTACCTTTAAAAGACAAGAGGTACCTGTGCCAGGAAAGTTCCCTGCCTATATTGAAAACCTGTTCAGATACAGTAACAAATTATTGTTGCTGATTTTCTCTTTTATAATCAGCCAATACGCCCTGCTTGCACAGGATTGTCCCCCGAATATAGATTTTGAAAAAGGGAACTTTGATGGATGGACCTGTTATACCGGTACAGTAGCCGCCGTTAATAATGCCAACCGTATTACATTATCTCCCTCTGGCCCCACACAGGATCAGCACACGCTCTATGGTCCTTCCAACGCAGCAGACCGTGATTATTTTGGTCGCTTTCCTGTTCTATGTCCCAATGGCAGTGGTTATTCCGTTAAACTGGGAAACACAACCGGTGGAGCACAGGCTGAAGGCATTTCCTATAGCTTAACGATCCCTGCCAACCGTAACACGTATTCCCTGATTTATAATTATGCTGTGGTTTTTCAGGATCCGTTTCATTTACAGTTTCAGCAACCCAGACTGGTTCTGGAAGTCTGGAATGATACCGATGAAGAATTAATCCAGTGTTCTTCCTTTACCTTTTTTCCGGTAGGCTCACCGTTACCGGGATTTTTTAATGCAGGTA
This sequence comes from Chitinophagaceae bacterium, assembly GCA_035439185.1. GTDB lineage: Bacteria > Bacteroidota > Bacteroidia > Chitinophagales > Chitinophagaceae > JJ008. Next base: position 7,305 of record DAORJS010000036.1, on the reverse strand, counting down.
TGGCGGACTCGGCAGATGTATGGTGCAAGGACTGGTCTGCCGTTACGATTAACCTGAACGGTATGGCAGGAAAGAATATCCGCCTGTTTTTCAAAACAGCTGATTGCACTTTCCGTCGTCATTTTGGTTATGCTTATATAGATGTCAACACCGAATGCAGTGCTGAATTTACCGGAGCTACATATTGTCCGGATGATACCGCTGTTGTAGTAACCGGCCCTTATGGTTACCAGGGTTATCGCTGGTATGACGCTGGCTTTACACAGCTATTGGGGACATCGCAGACACTAAGGCTGGAACCGCCACCCCCCACAGGCACCCTGATTGCAGTAGAAGTATCTCCCTATAACGGGTATGGATGCCGGGATACCATGTATGCCCGGCTGGTTGATACCTTGCGGTTAACCGCTAATGCCGGTCCTGATATTGTATCCTGTAATAAATCCCCCGTACTAATTGGTGAAGCCCGAAAACAAGGAGTATTTTACAGCTGGAGCCCCCCTGCCGATCTCAGCGATGCTACTATATCAAATCCAAGAGCCAGCCCATCCGTTACCACCGATTACGAAGTAACTGTACGAAGTATCGGAGGTGGCTGCAGAAATAAAGACACCGTCACTGTTACTGCATCAGTCATTGACAGCAGTTTGCAGTTGATCGGGAAATCCCTGTTCTGTATAACCAGTAATGACAGTGCTGTATTACATGTGCAGCCGACCGACAGTATCCAATGGTTTCTGAATAATTCTCCGATCAACGGAGCCAACCTACCCCGTTACCGGGTCGGACAATCAGGTACCTACTTTGCCAAACTCTATACTGATTTCGGATGCACATTAAATACGCGTCAGGAACAGGTGGTTATTGAAGTACCCCGGCCTGGTATCCGGTACCCCCTGCAATATGCTGTGATGAATTATCCGGTTCAATTGCAGGCAAGGGATTTTGGTGCTACTTATCTCTGGCATCCTTCACAATACCTTGACAAGGCAGATATCAGTAACCCTGTATTCAATGCTCCTATTATTGGTGATGACGTGTATACCATTGATATCACTACTGCAGCCGGTTGTTTAACCGTTGATACCCAAATGGTGAATACCATCAAAGAAGTAAAAGTCTATGTCCCTACTGCCTTTACGCCTAATAACGACGGCCGTAATGACCTGCTTCGTCCCATCCTGCTCGGTGCAAAGGAATTAAAATATTTCAGGGTTTATAACCGTTGGGGGCAACTGGTATTTGATATGCAGAACAGCGAAAGAGGCTGGGATGGCAGTATCAAAGGAGTTCAACAGGGCACAGCCGTTTATGTGTGGATGGTGGAGATACTCGGACTGGATAACCGAAGGCATTTTCAGAAAGGAACGGTAACGCTCATTAGATAGTCGGAAGTCAACCCCCATCCCCTAAAGGGGAGTAGAGAGAGTCGGAAAGTCCGAAAGACCGGAAGATGGTTTCCCTTAATTGAAGACTGCCGACTATTGGCTATTGACTGCCAACTGCTGACTGCTGACTGCCGACTGCCTACTGCCTACTGCCGACTGACTTAAGCGTACATCTCTTCCTTCAGCCCCTTCACCCTTTCATCTTCCAGGTATTCATCAAAGGTAGTGAGTCGATCAATGATTCCTTTAGGCGTGAGTTCAATGATACGGTTGGCAACGGTTTGCATAAAGGTATGATCATGACTGGTCAACAGCACGATGCCTTTGTAATCGGTACATTGTTCGTTGAAGCTTTGAATACTTTCCAGATCGAGGTGGTTGGTAGGTTGATCGAGCAGGATCACATTGGGGCTTTGCAGCATCATGCGACTGATCATACAACGCACTTTTTCTCCCCCGCTGAGTACATTGGTCATCTTCAGTACATCGTCTCCGCTGAACAGCATTTTGCCCAGGAATCCGCGGAGGAAGGGCTCATCCACATCCTTTACATGATCCGGTACATACTGGCGCAACCAGTCCATCAGGTTATTTTCTCCGGTAAAGAATTCACTGTTCTCCTGTGGCAGATAAGCATGTGTTACTGTACTGCCCCATTCGTAAGAACCACTGTCAGCGATAGCATTAGCGGTAATAATATTAAAGAAACTGGTAATGGCCAGCGGGTCACGACTAAGCAATGCAATTTTATCCCCCTTATTCACGGTGAAGTTTACATCACTGAACAACACACGTCCATCTACTGATTTTTTCAGTTTTTCAACATTCAGGATCTGATTCCCCACTTCTCTTAACTGCTGAAAAATGATACCGGGATATTTACGGTAACTGGGTTCAATTTCTTCGATGCTGAGTTTCTCCAAAGCCTTTTTCCGGGAAGTGGCCTGCTTGCTTTTGGAGGCATTGGCACTGAAGCGTGCAATGAAATCAATCAGGGCCTGCCGCTTCTCTTCTACTTTCTTGTTCTTGTCGTTAATCTGACGGGCCATCAGTTGAGATGACTGGTACCAGAATGTATAGTTACCGGTAAAGATTTTAATTTTCTGACGATCCACATCCACCACATGGGTGCAAACCGCATCCAGAAAGTGACGGTCATGACTCACGACCAATACAATATTTTCATAGTCGGCCAGGAAATTCTCCAGCCAGCTGATCGTTTCAATATCCAGTCCGTTGGTCGGCTCATCCAGTAATAAAATATCGGGGTTACCAAAAAGTGCCTGCGCCAGCAGTACCCTTACTTTGATATTGGAAGGGATATCCCGCATCATGGATTGCTGAAACTCTTCATGCACACCCAATTCGCTCAGCAAAGTAGCGGCATCACTTTCTGCGGTGTATCCACCCATCTCTCCGTATTCTGCTTCCAGTTCGCCGGCACGCATCCCATCTTCTTCTGTGAATTCAGCGAGGGCATAAATGTTTTCCCTTTCTTTGGCCACGGCCCAGAGTTTGGTATGCCCCATCATCACGGTATTGAGTACCGTTTCTTCATCGAACTGAAAATGGTTTTGTTTTAAGACGGCCATCCTTTCCCCGGGTGTTATATCCACGGTACCCTTATTGGCTTCGATCTCACCGCTGAGGATTTTAAGGAATGTACTTTTCCCTGCGCCATTGGCACCGATTACTCCATAACAATTACCCTTGGTGAAGTTGAGGTTAACTTCTTCAAACAACACCCGCTTGCCATAGGCCAGTTTCAGGTCTTTTACACTAATCATGAATCCATTTTTTTGAAGCCGCAAAGGTAAGTGAAATCAGGCGGAACATTAAATGCAATAACGATTGATAATCCATTAGTTATCACTTCAATACCCTTTCCCTCCTGATCCCGGTTAGCAAAATCCCGTAAAGGATGTTATAATTTTGTATGCAGTGGTCCCCAAATGAGAACAATCTACCTGATAGCCGGTTTACTGATCAACCTTTCACTCTGCTCACAGGGCAGGGAATCGGTGTTTGTTTATTTTGATCTGGACAAACATGAAATCAGCCGGGCTACCCGGGCCCGTCTCGATAGTCTGACTGATAGTCTGGATCTGAAAGACCAGATAGAGCTGCATGGTTATTGTGATCATTCCGGTTCTGATGACTATAATAATCGTTTATCAGCCAGAAGAGTAAAAACCGTGGCACATTACCTGCTCAATAACGGATGGGAGAAAAAAGATATTCTGTTAACATCCGCACATGGAGAAAAAAATCCATTAAACAAAAATGCATCTGATTGGGAAAGAAGCATGAACCGGCGGGTGGAGATCAGGATCTGGAGAGGAACGGGATCCGGCAGTCAGCAAGATGCAAAATTACCTGCACCTAATCCTGACATTGTCAAACAAAAAATCGACAGCAGCACCAAAGCAGGGGATAAGATTATACTGAAGAATATACATTTTGTGGGTGCCCGGCATCAGTTACTGCCGGAGTCCATCCCGGTGCTGGATGAATTGCTGGCATCCATGAAAAAATTTCCCCGTCTGGTGATCAGTATTGAAGGACATATTTGTTGTGTGGCAGAACCGGGAGACGTGCTGGATCTGGATACGGGTGAAAAAAATCTCTCTCATGCAAGGGCGAAAACCATCATGCAGTACCTTGTTGATAATGGGATTGATGCCAGCAGAATCCGTTATAAAGGCTATGGTCATTCCCGGCCCTTGTATGCTTTTCCGGAAGAAGATGAAGAGCAAATGAAAATGAACAGACGGGTGGAGATCAGGATTGTTAGTAACTAGAGAAAAATAAAAAGAAACAAGATACAAGACCAAAGAAATTAAAAGGCCAAAAATCAAAACCCCTCCAACGATTCAGCGGAGGGGTTTTAATTTGACCTTGCCTGCCGAAGCCATAGCGAAGGCAGGTGCTTATTTGTTTCTTGTATCTTATAACTTGATTTTTTTCTTCAACTTTCTTCGAGCAGTACCCACTCTCCTCCCCCACTCGCCTCTTGCCACTCGCCTCTTGCCACTCGCCACTAGCGTATATGCACCTTCCCCTCTACCAATTTCGCACCCGAAGCATCCCCTACTGATACAAAATAAATACCCCGGTTGACTAAACGAAGATCAATGGGTAATAAAGTATAGGCACCGGTAATGCTGAACTGCCGGTCATACACCCTCGCGCCCTTGGTATCATGAATGATGATTCTTCTTTGCGTACTGGTGCCGCCATTATTATAATAAGACACAGTGAATCTGCCGTCATTCGGACTTGGGAAAATAAAGAGCTTATCACTGATCGTGGCATCAATCACCACATTGGCAGACTGATTGGAGCAACTGAGACCAGAACCATAAGTCTCTAAGATATTTACCCGGTAGGTTCCAACCTGTTCTACATTCACCACTCTGGTATTACCGCTGTTGCTGACCGGATTATTATTAAAGAACCAGGCAGTAGCCAGTGTTCCACCGGCTGAAGCACCCGGTGTGGCTGTTAATGTGGTGGATTGTCCGGGTAAGAGACTACTCAAAGCTCCTGCACTGAGAATTACAGTGGGCAATGGTCTAACCGTTAATACTGCTGCATTGGAGTTAACCGGATTGCTGCAAGTGATATTATTGACCAGACAACGGTATTGGTAAGTATTATTTCCAACCGGTGTATTTGTTAAATTCAATGTAGCAGTTCCCGTGCCTGTATAGATTCCTCCATCCGCAATATTTGTCCAGCTGCCGCCACTATTGGTACTAACCTGCCATTGATAGCTGATGGTTTGTGAGCTGCTGGCTGTAATACTGAATGTGGTGTTGCCGCCTGCACAAATTTCCCGGTTAAGGGGTTGCGTACCAACTACAACAGGACTGATAACCGTAAGCGTTACTGCATTGGAAGTAGTGGATGTTGCACAGGCCGAAGTGGCGATTACCCGGTATTGATTACCATTCTGTCCGGATGTTGCACCGGTCACGGTATATGAGGGATTCGTAGCACCGGGAATATCAGTGAATGGCCCTCCGCCCGTGCTGATCTGCCATTGATAACCGGAAGCATCCAGGGCAACAACGCTGAAACTGGCATTGGCACCAACGCAAACAGTTTGTGCAGCAGGTTGTGTGGTATATGAAGGCGTTACGGTATTACTGATTGTAAAAACAATATTACGGGTACGCACAGGAGAACCGGCTAAAGTACCCGTGATGGTAATTGTATAATTTCCGGGAGCTAATGCTGCAGTATTATTCAGTGTAACGGTACTGCTGCTACCCGGAGCAACCGGGTTAGTTCCAAAACTTACTGTGGTGCCAGGGGGATTACCGGTTGCACTCAGACTGATCGTTCCTCCCAATGAACATGGATTGAGTGTACCCAGGGTTGTGCTGAGACTGGCAGGTACCGGACATCCGGATATAACGGTGGCAGGTGAATTGAAATCAAAACCGGATTGAATAGTGAAATTGTTATTGGACACATCAAAAAAGATATTCCCCAGTGCTTCCACTTTCACCCTTGCCGTGGTACTTGGGGTGCAGGGTAATACAACAGTTTCTGAACCATCATTGGCTGTGCTGGCAGACAATACAGTCGGATAGGTTAACCCACCATCCAGCGACAATGAAATTTTTACATTAGATACATTAAAGGGTGAAAGATTGGTCCCGGCCACATTCCAGGTAATTGTTTCCGTAGCGCCGCCAGCAGAAATCCCCCCTCCGTTTGGAGCAGTCAGTAAGAAAGGTTCAGTACCTGCCACATTCACTGTAAACCCGGTGGAACTCTGACAACCGCCACCACCACTTGATACCACTCCTCCGCCACCGGCACGATTATCTCTTACGGTTAATCTGAAATTCATACTCCGGGCAAAAGGCGATAAGGTTTCCCCTTTTAATCCTCCCATGGTAGCAGCAGGGTTTGTCGGATAACCGGCAAGAATGACAGCGATATCAGGGAATGTTCTGCTTCCATTTGTTTTAGGAATTCTGGATTTGAAAAGGGGAACGGTATTGCCGGGACCTGCAGTAGCTCCTGCATTCCAGCTATAAAAATTTCCGCCTCCAATATCCCATTGTTCCCAGCTATAAGTCAGTGCATCCCCATCAACATCAGTCGCACTGCCTTCCAGGGTAAATGGGGTACCAATAGGAATTGTCAAGCCGTTATTCGGTAAAGGATTGATAACCGGAAGTGTATTTAATGTGGGGGCTGTAGTACCACATCCTGTTCCGCCACCGGAAGTAATATAATTACTGATTTCATCAAAGCTGATCGGATGAAAATAAGGATCACTGTTGGGTTGAATGTTTTCACCGCCACAGATACCGGCGTAGGCCTGAATACTGGTACCACTTCCCACTTCGAACTTGGTAGAATTGGGAGAACTACCGCATCCTGCCATGGAGTGATTGCCACCCCACTGGTGCCCCATTTCATGAGCTACATAGTCAATATCGAAAGGATCACCGATGGGCAATCCGCGGCCGGTAACACCTTGTGCTTTGCTACCGGCATTACAGGGAGAGCGTAGCACTGCCACACCACCTCCACCGGTACTGAATACGTGGCCGATATCATAATTCGCTGCTCCAATCACTCCGTCAATATTGGCCTGGTTCTCACCCAGCATTGTACTGCCACTATTATTGGTATAAGGATCCGAAGCACCATCCAGATAGATCAGATTATTATTATTCGCCACCAGTATCATCCGAAGGGATACTTCTGTTTCATACACACCGTTCACTCTGTTCATAGAAGTGAGCATGGCAGCGGCTGTTAATGGAATGGTCGGGGCACTGGGTGAACAAACCGCTACTGCATATTCACCGGTACAGGCCAGGGCCAGGCGATAGGTACGCATGGTAGTACCGAGACAGTTAGCCGTTACCACGGCCGGATTCGCGGGCAG
>DAORJS010000035.1:0-15374 GCA_035439185.1 Chitinophagaceae bacterium | reverse complement strand
GTCCGGAAAAGACTCGTGGATACTGCACATCCCATGGGTGTTACCTTTCACCGGGCTTTTGACCGTTGCCGGGATCCTTTTGAAGCGTTGGAACAAATTACAGAAATAGGTTGTGAACGTATCCTTACTTCAGGCCAAAGAGCAGCGGCTCCGGATGGGGTTGATCTGATAAACAGACTGAATCAAACAGCAGATAAACGGATCGTCATCATGCCGGGAAGTGGTGTAAGAGCCGAAAATATTAAAATGCTGGCGTCAAAGACCGGTTGCCATGAATTTCATTCCTCGTTAAGAGGGAAACTGGCCAGTGCAATGGAATATATACATCCCGGTTTTGCAGGATCATCTGAAAGTTATATGAATAACTGGATCAATCCAGAAGATGTACGGATGCTCCGACAAGCCCTGCAGCAGGGGTAAGAAGAATTACAACAATTGGATTGTTGTCAGATCTTCAGTTTCTTCATATATCCGGCATTTACCTTCACGGCTTCCAGCGGAGTACCATTAGGATAAGCTTCCTGCTCCACGATAAAATGCTTCATGCCATTATCAGCAGCGGTTCTCAATACTTGTTTCCAGTTGATGCTGCCGGTTCCCAGGTCAACAGAGTTTTTGCCATTGTCGGTACCCGGTGTTTTGCTCCGGTCTTTCACATGACAGAGGCGGAATCGGTTTTTATATTTTTTAAACCAGGCTTCGGGGTCCTGTCCGCCAGCCACCACCCAGTAAATATCCATTTCAAAGTCAACCAGGGAAGGATCCGTTTCATTCATCATCACATCCTGTGGTAATTGTCCTTCGAGAGGTTTGAAACTGTAATCATGGTTGTGGTAGGCAAACTGGATGCCTTCAGTTTTACAGATATTACCGCATTCATTGAAACGGGCGGCCGCTTTTTTAAATTCATCCAGTGATTTCTGCGGCCCCAGCCAGGGGCAGATCAGGTATTTCATACCAATCGCTGCGGCATCGGCCGCTTTCTTCTGAAAATCCTTACTGATATCACAATGACTGGCCACGATGGTCATACCCAGATCATCCATGTATTTTTTGAAACCGGTATTACCCATGCCCCAGAACATTCCTTTTGCTCCTTCATAACTTTCGATTTGTTTATAACCAAAAGAAGCAACCTGTTTCAGCACCATTGCCGGATCTTTGGGCATATCATCCCTCAATGTATAGAGTTGCAAACCAAAATTGGACAAATCTGCACCTGCACCGGGAGCCATCTCAATAGCGGGAGCAGTGGTTTTGGCAGCACAGGAGGGCAGGAGGATGGACCCCATGGCCACCGCTCCGGTTAATTTCAAAAACTTTCTTCTCTCGTTGTTCATAGTAATTTATTTTTTCATCAGGCCCAGGCTCGATCGCCCTTTGTATATGGGAATGCTCCGTCATATTTTCCCGGTACCGGCAGGTGACGCAATGCTTTTTTCATACCAATTTCGGAACTGAAATAACCGTTCAGGGTCAGTTGTTTCATCATGGTATAATAATGCGGAGGTTCGGATACAAATTCTTTCTGGTCTTTCCAGGCCAGTTTCTCGTTTTCCTTCTCCAGTGCTGCTCTCGCGGCTTTATTTCTTTCATCACGCCCTTTGTTATATTCCATGGCCTCTTTTTCAAGTGTAACGAGGAAATCATGGCGCTGCTGCGGGGTGCAATCCATAAAGGATTTACTATTGGCTTTTTTGCAGGCTTCTTCCAGACTGCTGATTCCTTTCATGAAAACATCCTGTTCGGCCTGGGTATAACAATCCGTGATCATTACTTTCATGTATTCACCAATCTGTGCTGCTTTGGCGCCAGGCACTTCCCCGGTAACAGGGATGATGGTGTCTCCGATTTCATCCAGCAGGGAAATATTGGATGCGCTGAATCCGGCATCTGATTTAGCACCGGTTTTACAACCCGTGAGCATCAGTTCGCCACCCACAACGGCACCACCCGTAACGATGGCGATCATTTTTAAAAGTTCTCTTCTGTCCATATTATTGAGAAATTGGGTTATTAAAGATTTTGTTTCTTGAGTTCATTCACCGCAAAATCAGCCGCCCTTGCAGTTAACGCCATGTAGGTAAGGGAAGGGTTCACGCAGGAAGCCGAAGTCATACAGGCACCATCGGTAACAAATACATTCGGTGCATCCCATACCTGGTTATTACCATTGAGTACCGATGTTTTGGGATCACGACCCATCCGGGCGGTACCCATTTCATGAATACCCATACCGGGAGCATAACCATTGTCGTTGCCTTTTACATCTTTCACACCGGCTGCTTCCAGGATTTCTTTGGCATCATTCATCATATCAATCCGCATCTTCTTTTCATTTTCCTTGATCTCCACATCAAAATCAAGCGCAGGCAATCCCCATTTATCTTTCAGGGTTTTACTCAGGCTGATTTTATTTTCATGGTAAGGAAGCATCTCGCCGAAACCTGTCATACCGAAGTACCAGTGCTCGGAAGGCTGACTCAAGGCTTCTTTCAAGTCAGCTCCAATGGTAAGTTCGGCAACGGGTAAGCCTCTGCCACGACCGGCACCGCCCTGGTATCCAAATCCGCGGAGATAATCTCTTTTATCATCATAAATATTCCTGAAGCGGGGTACATAGATACCCGTTGGTCTTCTGCCATAAAGATATTTATCTTCAAATCCTTCCACGGTACCACCGGCACCGGTACGGAAATGGTGATCCATTACATTATGTCCCAGTTCTCCACTGGCACTACCCAGTCCTTCCGGCCAGATATCATTGGCACTGTTCATCAGGATCCAGGTACTGTTAAATGCAGAAGCGCAGAGGAATACAATTTTGGATTTGAATTCATAGGTCTTGTTATCGGTGGCATCCATGATCTCCACACCGCTGGCTTTCTTCTTGTCTTTATCATATAAGACTTTAGTAACAATTGAGAAGGGGCGGAGGGTGAGATTGCCCGTTTTCATGGCTGCGGGTAGCGTGGCACTTTGTGTACTGAAATAAGCACCGAAGGGACAACCTCTCCAGCAACGATCACGGTACTGGCAATTGGTTCGGTTTTGTTCGGGTCTTGCTTCCGTGATATTGGCACTGCGGCCAATAAACATATGGCGCTTTCCTTTATAATGCGCTTTGATTTTTGCTGCGAGATCTTTCTCCACAATATTCATATCCATGGCGGGAAGAAATTCACCATCAGGCAAAACTTCCAATCCTTCTTTACTTCCCTGGATACCGGCAAATCTTTCCACATAGCTGTACCAGGGAGCCAGATCATCATAACGGATAGGCCAGTCGATAGCGACACCCTCTTTAGCATTGGCTTCAAAATCCCATTTGTTCCAGCGGTAACTCTGCCGGCCCCACATCAGGGAGCGGCCACCCACATGATAACCACGATACCAGTCGAACCGCTTGGTTTCAGAATAAGGATGGTCCTTATCACTGCACCAGTAATCGAGATTGGTTTCGTTCAGGGGATAGTCCCTTTTGAGTACCGGATAATCCTTAATCATTTGCTGGGTACGACCGCCGCGGTGCGGAAACTCCCAGGATTCCTTGGTGGCGTTGACATAGTCTTTTACATGTTCAATATTGCGACCTCTTTCGAGTAACAATACTTTGAGTCCTTTTTCTGCCAGTTCCTTGGCTGCCCAGCCTCCGCTGATTCCGGAGCCTACCACAATTGCGTCGTATTGATTATCCGCCATAAAAGATTGAGGGTTTTTGTATGAAATATTTTGGGTTCCTGTTTCTGATTATTGATTTACACATCACAAAGCCGGATGGCTTTTTTCAGTGCCGCGATTTTTTCTTTATTGTCTTTTGAACTGGGCATGAATTCCTGTGCCACATAACCTTTGTAACCGGTAGCCACAATCGCTTTCATGATGGCGGGGTATTGCAGTTCCTGGGTATCATCTATTTCATGTCTGCCCGGTACGCCAGCCGTGTGATAATGTCCGAAATATTCGTGATGATCCCGGATGGTCCTGATCACATCCCCTTCATTGATCTGCATGTGATAGATATCATAAAGCAGTTTGAAATTCGGGGAGCCTATTTTTTTACAGAGCTCCACGCCCCAGGCGCTTTTGTCGCACATATAATCCTTGTGATCCACTTTGCTGTTGAATAATTCCATTTGAATGATGACATTATTCTTTTCCGCCAGCGACATGATTTTTTTCAAACCTTCTGCGCAATTATCCATTCCCACTTTGTCATCCATTCCTTTGCGGTTGCCACTGAAACAGATCAGGTTTTTATAACCGGCCTTAGCCACCAGTGGGATGGCCTCTTCGAAATCTTTGATCAACCAGGGATGAAAGTCTTTATTATTCCATCCTTCAGTTAAACTGATCTTGCCGGCAGTATAACACATGGAGCAATAAATGCCATGTTTTTGAATAGTGGGCCAGTCTTTAGGAGCCAGCAGATCAATGGCCGAGAAACCGATTTTTTTTACCATGGCGCACATTTCATCCAGGGGAAGGAAGTTATAGGTCCAGCTGGCTACAGAATGGTTGATATTCCCTTTCAGGGCTAATGGTTCTGCATTATCTGGTTCCATATTGGCAAAACTTTTATCCGAGATCGCCACCCCGGCCGTTCCCAGTGCAATAGATTGAATAAGCTGGCGCCTGTTCATCATTCTTTAGTTATTTTTTGTTTGTCAGAAAAGGCAACAATAAAGAACAGCATTACTGCCGCCGCGATACCAGCCGGAATCAGCCAGATCATTTTATAATCCACGCCTGAAGCACTTGTATACATTTCTGTAATCCAGCCCGCCACTTTGAATCCGATCAGCATGCCCACCCCATAAGTGGCAAGGGTGATCAGTCCCTGTGCGGCACTTTTGAATTTTTCACCGGCGCGTGCATTGGTATATAATTGTCCGGATACAAAGAAAAAATCGTAACAGATCCCATGAAGGGCAATCCCGATCAGGAGCATAAAGCTGAGTGATCCGGCATTACCAAATGCAAACAGCACATATCGTAGCACCCAGGCCAGCATGCCTACGAGGATGGTTTTCTTGAAACCGAATCTGGCAAAGAACAACGGGAGGGCCAGGAGGAATAAAACCTCGGAGATCTGTCCGATCGTCATTTTACCGGTTGGGTTTGCCATGCCAATACCCGATAGAAATGGATTGGCAATCTGATAATAAAAAGCCAGCGGGATACAGATCAGGATGGAAGCAATAAAGAAAACCGCAAAATTTTTATCCTTTAATAATTTAAGCGCATCCAGTCCGATAATTTCTCCGATACTCACTTTTTCATTCCCCTGTTTTGAAGGAGGAGTTGCTGGTAAAGTAAAACTCAGCAGGCCAAGTGCTGCAGCGGCAATACCGGAAAGCAGGAATGTATTTTTGAGCATCCCTTTGCCGATATTTTCGGCGGAATCCCAATGGAAAAGAAAACTGATCAGCAATCCCGCTACAATCCAGCCGATAGTACCGAATGCCCGGATCGGTGAAAACTCTTTTTCAGGATTTGACATTTGTTTGAAAGAAACTGAGTTTACCAGTGCCAGGGTAGGCATATATAATATCATATATCCTAAAGCATAAGGGAAGAAAGTACCGGCATTATCAGATGAATACATCAGGTACATGAGCCCGGCCCCTGCCAGGTGTAAGACACCCAGGATTTTTTCAGCATTGAAATAACGGTCGGCGATCAACCCGATAATAAAGGGTGCAATAATGGCACCCCAGGACTGTGTGGAATAAATATTAGCGATCTGGTTGCCATCAGCCTGAAGGTTGGCACCGAGAAAAGTCCCCAGTGTTACAAACCATCCGCCCCAGATAAAAAATTCAAGAAACATCATGACAGACAGCTGCACCCTTGTGGTAGACTTCATAGACAATCGTTGTTTTGCTTCAAATAATCAGAGAGTTAAATGTAGTTATTTTAAAATTACTTTTATGTTTGTACTGCTTCTTTTTATTTCACATAATTACCGAAAACGTTTACGGAAATGAACAGGAAACTCAGAATGGGAATGATTGGTGGTGGCCCCGGTGCATTTATCGGTGCCGTTCACCGGATTGCAGCAAATATGGATGGAGTCATCGAACTGGTTTGTGGTGCTTTCAGCAGTGATCCTGAAAAATCAAAACAGGCAGGTGAAACGCTTGGACTTGATCCCGCCAGGGTATATGGTTCCTACCGGGAGATGATCCGTACAGAAGCGGCTCTGCCTGCCTCAGAGCGAATGGATTTTGTCAGTATCGTTACGCCTAACCATGTTCATTTTGAACCGGCAAAGCTGGCGATGGAAAATGGTTTTCATGTGGTGCTGGATAAACCCGCCACTTTTAACCTTGCCGAAGCGTTGGAATTGGAAAAGATAGTTGCCAGCTCAGGTATGTATTTTTGTCTGACCCATACCTATACCGGTTACCCCATGGTCAAAGAAGCCCGTCAGCAATTGATGAGCGGAAAATTTGGTACCATCCGTAAAGTATATGTGGAATACCCGCAGGGTTGGTTAAGTGCGAACCTGGAAGAAAGCGGACAGAAACAGGCAGCCTGGAGAACTGACCCCTCTAAAAGCGGAATTGCGGGAGCCATGGGTGATATCGGTACCCATGCTTTTAACCTGGCAGAATATGTAACAGGATTAGAAGTAAAAAAGATATGTGCTGATGTAAATACTGTTGTTCCGGGAAGAAAACTGGATGATGACGGGGCTGCCTTACTCAATTTCTCCAATGGTGCCAGTGGTGTATTATTTGCCACACAGGTGGCGGCAGGCGAGGAGAATAATGTAAAAATCCGTGTTTATGGCGAGAAGGGAGGCATTGAATGGAAACAGGAGGATTGTAATACATTGCTGGTAAAATGGCTGGATAAGCCTGCAGAAATATGGAGGGCCGGAACAGGTTATCTCAGTTCCTTTGCACAACATAATAGTCGCACACCTGCCGGTCACCCTGAAGGATACCTGGAAGCATTTGCCAATCATTACCGCAATTTTGCTTTAGCGGTGATGGCCGGTATGAAAAAAGAAGAACCTAAAGCTGAATGGCTTGATTTTCCCGGAATACGTGATGGCGTAAGAGGCATGTTATTTATTGAGAAAGTAATTGAAAGTGGCAGGAGCGAAGAGAAGTGGGTGGGGATGTAGCAGTAGGCAGTCGACAGTAGGCAGTAATCAGTCTGTCAGTCTATCAGTAGTCAGACGGAGGCCTTAAATAAAAAAGTATTATCCTAATAACTAATACCCCGCCTTCGCTAAAGTTTGGGCAGGAGAAGCAATATCTAACTATCCTATTATCCTAATATCTTAATCTTTCAATACCTCTAACAATGACAACAATCAAAGGTCCCGGCATTTTTCTTGCCCAATTCATGGGAGATAAATCCCCATTTGATAATTTAAGATCGATTTGCCTCTGGGCAGAATCCCTGGGTTATAAAGCAGTGCAGATTCCCACCTGGGACAGCCGATGTATTGATTTGCAAAAAGCGGCTGAGAGTAAGACTTATGCCGATGAGATCCGGGGGATTGTGAATGAATGTGGATTAGAAATATCTGAATTGTCCACGCACCTGCAGGGTCAACTGGTGGCTGTTCATCCGGCATATGATGAACTTTTCGATGGTTTTGCACCTGATGCAGTAAAAGGGAATCCTGAAGCCAGAACCGAATGGGCGATTCAACAGGTAAAATATGGTGCCACTGCCTCAAAGAACCTGGGACTAACGGCACATCCGACATTCAGCGGGTCATTATTATGGCATACTTTCCATCCCTGGCCACAACGTCCTGCCGGGCTGGTAGAAGAAGGATTTAAGGAACTGGGCAAAAGATGGACACCAATCCTGAATCATTTTGAAGATTGTGGAGTGGATGTATGTTATGAAGTGCATCCGGGCGAAGATATTTTTGATGGAGTTACCTATGAAATGTTTCTGGAGACAGTCAATAATCATCCCCGGGCCTGTCTGCTCTATGATCCCTCTCATTTTGTGTTACAACAGTTGGATTATATTCAATATATCGATCACTACCATGAACGGATCCGGGCATTTCATGTAAAGGATGCTGAGTTCAACAAAACCGGCAAACAGGGAACTTTCGGGGGATACCAAAGCTGGGCCAACCGCGCTGGTCGTTATCGCAGTCCGGGTGACGGACAGGTGGATTTCAAAACCATCTTCAGTAAACTTGCCCAATATGATTATTCTGGCTGGGCAGTGATGGAATGGGAATGTGTGATCAAACATCCGGAAGACGGGGCCCGGGAAGGGGCAGCTTTTATCAGTGATCATATTATCAGAGTGACAGAAAGGGCATTTGATGATTTTGCCTCCAGCGGAGCAGATGAAAAAACAAACAGAAGGATACTTGGATTGGATTAAGCAGTAATTTCACCATCCAAAAATCAACAATTATGAAAAAGATATTCTTTGTATTGTCAGCCACAGTGTTCCTGGTTTCCTGCGGGAGCGGAGATAAAAAAGAAGCAGGTGGAAAAACTGATGAACCCGTTGCAGAAAAAAAAGATGATGTTTCTTCCAACCCTGATTACCAGAACGGACTGGCATTGATTGCAAAAAGTGATTGTCTGACCTGTCATAAAATAGATGAAAAACTCATAGGTCCTTCTTACCGGGATGTGGCCAACAAGTATGCCGGAACCTCTGATACCATTGTTTCTCATCTGGCAGGTAAAATTATCAGTGGCGGAAGTGGTGTCTGGGGAGAAGTGCTGATGACACCTCATGCTGCTTTGTCCAAGGCAGATGCGGAAACCATGGTGAAATATATTCTGTTACTTAAAAAATAAACGATGCGCAAAATTTTGTTGCCCTTGTTGGCCGGCTCATTGCTGGCTTCCTGTAAGGATGGTTCTTCCGGTAAAAAAACCGGGTCCACTGACACGACTATGAATCAAACGGTACAACCCATGGTTACATTAACTGATGAAGAGAAAGCCGAGGGCTGGATGGTTTTGTTTGATGGCCAATCCACAAGGGGCTGGCACCAGTATGGCGGGGCAGCAGTCGGGACTGCCTGGAAAATAGCTGATGGAACGATTTATCTGGATACCAGCAGCAAAAAAGACGGGAAGATTGAAGGGGGAGGGGATATTTTAACGGACGAAGAGTTTGAAAATTTTCACCTGAAACTGGAATGGAAAATTGCGCCAGGCGGAAACAGCGGAATCATTTTTTATGTGAATGAAGATACGGCACAATATAAGCGCCCTTATGAAACAGGCCCTGAGATGCAGGTATTGGATAATGCGGCTCATCCTGATTCGAAAATTATCAAACACCGTGCAGGAGATTTGTATGATCTCATTTCCTGTTCAAAAGAAACGGTTAAACCTGCCGGAGAGTGGAATGCTGCAGAAATCAAATCGGTAAATGGGAAACTTGATTTTTACCTGAACGGAGAGAATGTAGTGAGTACGCAGTTATGGGATGATAACTGGACCAAAATGGTGGCTGCCAGCAAATTCAAACAGTGGCCGGGTTTTGGAACCTTCAAAAAAGGAAGAATCTGCCTGCAGGATCATGATAATACGGTGTGGTACCGGAATGTGAAGCTGAGGAAGTTGTAGAAAATACGAAGTACGAAATACGAAGTTAGAAGTAAATGCCTGACGGATGCAGACCTGCTTCCGTCAGGCATTCTTCTTTTTATTCCACTTTTACAATCTTGATCACATTTGTTGGCAGGTGCAGATGAACCGGTGTACTGCCGGTACTCACGATGACATCGCCCGCAGTAATAAAACCTCTTTCTTTCAGGATCTCAATCTGGTCAAAGAATATATCATCCAGACTTTCTTCTTCATCATAAAAGAAAGCACGCACACCCCAGCTGAGGCTCAGCTGATTAACCAGGGATTTTTCTTTGGTAAAAATATAAAGTAATGATTGGGGCCGGTAGCTGCTTAACATGAAACCGGTATATCCGCTTTGGGTCATACCGATGATGCCATTGGCATTGGTATCAAGGGCCAGTTTACAGGCATTATAACAAATGGCATCGCTCAGAAATGAAGGCGATTTGATCTGTGGTCTCAGCATCTCTTCCCGGTCATAGTCATAAGCTTTCTGTTCCACTTCCAGGATTATCTTGGTCATGGTTTCCACCACCAGCTTGGGATATTTACCGGTAGCGGTCTCTCCGCTGAGCATCACTGCATCAGCCCCTTCAAGTACCGCATTGGCCACATCAGTGATCTCACTTCTGTTGGGTTTGGTACGGTCAATCATACTCTCCATCATCTGGGTGGCCACGATCACGGGTTTGGCACGGTGAAGGCATTTTTTGATAATGTCCTTCTGGATCAGGGGTACTTCTTCAATGGGCAGTTCCACACCCAGATCGCCACGGGCGATCATCACGCCATCACTTTCCACAATAATATCACGCAGATTCCGGAGCGCTTCAGGCATTTCTATTTTGGCAATTACTTTGGCTTTGCAATCAACGGATTTAAGTTTAGCTTTCAATCCGGTGATATCTTCCGGCCGGCGAACGAATGACAATGCCACCCAGTCCACTTTATTGGCAATCATGAATTCAAGATCTGCGAGATCTTTTTCTGTGAGGGCCGGTAAAGAAATATTGGTATCCGGAAGGTTTACTCCTTTTTTGGGAAGCAGTACACCACCCAGGGTTACTTCCACTTTTACATCTTTGGCGGCGGTGATTTCTCTGACGATAACTTCCAGCTTGCCATCATCTATCAGGATTTTTTCTCCCACTTTCACATCGGCATGTAAATCCGGATAGGAGACGAATATTTTTTCTTTGGTGCCTACCACTCTTTCATTGGTAAAAGTCAGTATATCTCCTTCTTCAATAGTCAGTGCACCTCCTTCAATTTCGCCCACCCGCAGTTTGGGTCCCTGTAAATCGGCAAGGATAGCGATATTATAAGGTTCATTTCTGTTGATCTGCCGGATATGCGCAATGATTTTTGATTTGTCTTCGTAGTTACCATGCGAAAAATTCAAACGGAAAACATTGACTCCGGCTTTTACCAGTTCCAGCAGTTTTTCGTAGGTATCACAGGCGGGCCCGACAGTGGCCACAATTTTGGTTCTTTTATAGGCGTGTTGTCTTCCGGCTTCCTTATCAAAATCTTTATGAAGGTATTTTTCAATATTCTTGGTCATACTTGTTGGTTATTTGCGGTTTCAGAAAATCAGGAGGCAAGAATCTTCACGATCTTCATCCACTCATCGCTGATTTTGCCTTTGTTTTTCACTGCGTCCTGCAGGGGTAAATAATGCATTTTATTATTGAGGATGCCTACAAATACATTGTGTCTTCCTTCGATCAGGCTTTCCACGGCATGATAGCCCATCCGGCTGGCAATCAACCGGTCAATACAGGAGGGGGATCCTCCACGCTGGATATGTCCCAGGATACAAACCCTGATTTCAGCATTGGGTAATTTTTCTTTCAGGATGGCCTGTACATTATTGCCACCACCAAATTCATCTCCTTCTGCCACCACAATCAGGTTCACCAGCTTTTTGCGGCGTTCTTTTTCAAGCAGGGAACTGATCAGGTCGTTCATGTTGGTTTTTCTTTCCGGTATCAGGATATTTTCTGCACCGGTGGCGATACCGCTGTGCAGGGCAATATAACCGGCATCCCTGCCCATCACTTCAATCACGAAGATCCGGTCATGCGCATCCATGGTATCACGGATTTTATCAATGGCTTCCACGGCAGTATTAACAGCGGTATCAAAACCAATCGTAAAATCTGTCCCACTGATGTCTTTATCAATAGTACCGGCGAGTCCTACACAGGGGATATCAAAATCCTGACTGAATTTGACGGCCCCGCGAAAGGAACCATCTCCTCCAATAATCACTAATCCGTCAATGCCTCTTTTCTTCAGGTTATTATAGGCTTTCTGCCGGCCTTCCAGTTCAAAAAATTCTTTACATCTGGCGGTTTTCAAAATAGTACCTCCCCGCTGAATGATATTGGCCACAGAGCGGGAATCCATCTGATAGATATCATCCTCAATCATACCCTGATAACCACGCATAATGCCAAACATTTCCAGTCCATGATAGAGCCCGGTTCTTACCACCGCCCTGATCGCAGCATTCATTCCGGGTGAGTCGCCCCCGGAGGTTAAAACACCAATCTTTGAAACTTTCTTTTCCATTACTTGATTTAAGCCGTCAAATTTACGGTTTTGTTTGGTATGTGTATCGAATACATACTAACGGGTGTTAGAGCGCCTGGGTACAGTAAATGATTACATTTCATTAACAGGAATACCCAATAATACGGATAAGAACCGGTAATCAGTCTTAGTATGTTGTGTTATAAAATTATTATATGAGAAGGATGATGTTTATCGGAATCATATTGGCCGGGTTACAGGCAGGGGCACAGGACAACAATACCTGGGTAAGAGCCTTCCCCATTACTGATTATATGGTGGATTTAAATGACTCTGTAAAACTGGTACAGGTGGAATTACCGGATGACCTCCAGCTGAAAGAAAAACAGCTGGGTGTACTCAGAG
The DNA here is from genome assembly GCA_035439185.1 of Chitinophagaceae bacterium. Lineage (GTDB taxonomy): Bacteria > Bacteroidota > Bacteroidia > Chitinophagales > Chitinophagaceae > JJ008. Next base: position 2,841 of record DAORJS010000035.1, on the reverse strand, counting down.
GACTGTATCAGGATAAACATACTGATACAGTTTCCAAAGGTTATGGCCGTTGTCAACTGATAAAAGGTAATTTTTATTATTTCGCCATTGGTAAAAATGAAAGTAAACAACCTGCAAAAGCAGGTGATCTCTTATACACGACCGTGCAAAAGGCGGAAATTTTTTACGGACAGATCCCTCAACTGGCCGGACATTTTATCCGTTTGCTGGATGTACAGGATTCGCCATTCTATGACCGTTTTGATGTGTTTCGCTATTGGTCATCTGATCTTGAAAATAAACTGCTGGATTCAATGGTCAGGGATATCCGTTACACGGGGTCTTATTTTCTGGAAAATGCACCAGCAATGAACCAGGCGATCAGCAGTGGTTCCTTTAAGGGAAAGAAATTACTGGAGCTGATGAAGGAGTGCCAGCAAAACTGGTTGCTTGATTTTTTTGGTTATATACAGGCCAGACCCAGACTCTATGCCGGACGTGAATGGAAATTGGCGGAGATATTTGCCACCTGGCTCAATGCCGGGGCTCCTGCTGTTATCCGGACCGGCGATTGAGACCATTTATCCCATTAATATAAGTTTTGAGTAAATGCCTGCGCTGGATTGCAGCCCGATCCCTAACTTACAGAAGCAAAAAACGGACATATGAAAAAAATCCTGCTTCTGATTGTATTGGGTTGGACAACCCAACTGCCTGCACAATTTATTTATCCTGCAACCCGTAAAACGGATACAGTTACAGATTACCATGGTACCAAAGTGGCCGATCCTTACCGCTGGCTGGAAGATGACCGTAGTGAGGAAACAAAAGCATGGGTCACGGCGCAGAACAAAGTGACATTTGACTACCTCGATAAAATCCCATACCGGGCCGACTGGAAGAAAAGGCTGGAAGAAATCGTAAATTACCCCAAGTATTCTTCTCCAACTCCCAAAAACGGGTATTATTATTTTTATAAGAATGATGGTTTGCAAAACCAGAGTGTTTTGTACCGGCAAAAAGGATTAAACGGTGAACCAGAAATTGTACTGGACCCGAATAAATTTTCTGCTGATGGTACTACCGGTCTGGCTACTTTTTCACTTTCCAAAGACGGAAACTATGCTGTTGTTGGAAAATCAAAGGGTGGGAGTGACTGGAGAACCTATTATATCATGGACACCCGTACGCTAACCTATCTTCCTGATTCGATAGAATGGGTGAAAGTATCGGGTGCCAGCTGGCAGGGGAACGGTTTTTTTTACAGCCGTTATCCGGCACCGGAAAAAGGAAAGGAACTGTCCACCAGGAATGAAAACCACCAGGTCTTCTATCACCGGGTAGGTACCAGTCAGTCAGCTGATCAGCTGATTTATGAAGATCCTGTTAATCCCCAGCGCTTTCATGGTGTATTTACTGACGAAGACGAACGATATGTTTTCCTGAATATTTCTGATCGTGGTAAAGGAAAGGATGGAAATGCACTCTGGTATTATGACATTAAATCAACCGACAAAACATTCAAACCCCTGATCCGTGAAGCAGGGGATTACAATTATAATTTTATTGCAGAAGAAAATGGCCGGTTCCTCCTGCTTACTGATGATGGCGCCAAAAACAGCCGGATTATTTCCATGGATCCAGCCCATCCGCAGCCCGAAAACTGGACAACCGTTATTGCAGAAAAACCGGAAAATATTTCTTCAGCTTCAGCAGCGGGGGGGAAGCTTTTCGTGAGTTACCTGAAAGATGTGACCAGCAGAATTTATGTACATGATATGCAGGGCAAATTACAAAGGGAAGTGAAATTGCCTTCTCTGGGTTCGGCCGGTGGATTTGACGGAGAACGGACGGATAAAGAATTGTTCTACACATTTACTTCTATTACCATGCCGCCAACCATTTACCGGTATGATATACAAAGCGGACAAAGTACAGTTTTCAGAAAACCAGAACTGCAATTCAATCCTGATGATTATGTAACGGAGCAGGTTTTTTACCCCAGTAAGGATGGTACAAAAATTCCCATGTTCATCACGTATAAAAAAGGGACTTCAAAGAATGCAAAAAATCCCACTATATTATATGGCTATGGTGGGTTCAATATCAGCAGTACACCTTCTTTTTCTGCTTCCCGTATCACCTGGCTGGAACAGGGAGGTATTTTCTGTATTGCCAATCTGCGGGGAGGTAGTGAATATGGGGAGAAATGGCATGAAGAAGGAATGCGGTTTAAAAAGCAGAATGTGTTTGATGATTTTATCGGGGCTGCAGAATACCTGATCAGGGAAAAATACAGTTCCCCTGAATATCTGGCCATCCAGGGTGGTTCCAACGGGGGCTTACTCGTGGGTGCTGTGATTAACCAGCGGCCTGAATTGTTTAAAGTGGCCATCCCGCAGGTAGGTGTAATGGATATGCTGCGTTTTCATAAGTTCACGATTGGATGGAACTGGATTGCAGAATATGGCAGCAGTGATAACCCGCAGGATTTCAAAAACCTGCTGGCTTATTCTCCCATTCATAATATCAAACCGGGTATCGCCTATCCCGCAACTATTGTTACCACTGCAGATCATGATGACCGTGTGGTACCGGCCCATTCATTCAAGTATGCAGCTACCCTGCAGGAGTATTATAAAGGGAATAATCCTTTGCTGATCCGGGTAGATGTGAACTCGGGACATGGGGCCAGTAATCTTAAAAAATCTCTGGAAACAACAGCAGATATTTTTTCTTTCACATTTTACAATATGGGTGTCAAGCCTGTTTTTAAAACAAATTCAAAACCGGCAGAGAAAAAAGGGTTTTAAGAAGATACTCCACCTTGCAGTTGGTTAAACAAAAAATGGAAACACACTA
>DAORJS010000034.1:0-15583 GCA_035439185.1 Chitinophagaceae bacterium | reverse complement strand
GCACTGGTTTTATAATTGGCACGGGCAAAGTATTCATAACCTTTCTTACCAATTCCCCAAACCGTTACATTACCCTTCTTTTGCTGTTCAGCATATTTTTCAGCAATGGTGGATTTGGCCAGTTTGATCAGGTTGGCATTGAAGGCACCGGCCAGACCACGGTCACTGGTAATCAGGATCAGCAGTACTTTTTCAACCGGTCTTTCGGTAGCCAGGTTCATCCCTGCACCACCTTCGCTGTTGCTGACAATATTACTCAGCATTTCCTGCAGCTTCTGTGCATAGGGACGCATCTGAATGATCGCATCCTGTGCACGGCGGAGTTTGGCCGCACTCACCATTTTCATGGCCTTGGTAATCTGCTGGGTGCTCTGTACTGATTTAATCCGGTTACGTACCTCTTTTAACTGGCCTGCCATGTTTGAAAATTTAAATTGACTGGTTGAGATCGGGGAAAAACTGAGTTTAAGACCCCTTTTTCAGCAACCCTGAATTTGGCCGCAAAAGTACGGGCAAGTGGCTAAAAATCCATGACTAATTACGGGTTCTTTATTCCCCGCTCCCAAATGTGGTTTTGATGTGTAAATCTCTCTTTTACAGCCTAATCCCTGAGCCAGCACTCTTTTCGGATAGTATAGGAAATGGAAATAATCCCGCCGGCCCCGGTCACATTGCGGAGTTTCCGGACAGATTCACGGGTCAGTTCCAGATTGATCGGGCCTGGCTCAAGAAAGGATAAATCATTTTTGGTGATCAGCATGCGGTTATTCCAGATGGAATCAAGCCGGTGAATCCCATCCCCTGTAAAACTGGTATCGGTAATAATGAGCCGGACCACTTCCCCGCTATTGAGTCCATTAAACTCAAGTTGAAGCTTCGCTCTTTTCAATGTATCCGGAAGGGGACTGCGCACCGAAAAAGGCTGGAAGCTGAATTCATCCCGGAACTTTTTATGATCGGGTAATACCACTTCAATCCGGTGTTTGCCGGTGAATTCCCCGATATGTTTATTCAGGGTATAAAAGGGACCGGTCATGGGTGTACTATCCGCTGCAATGCTAATCCCGTCAAGCGACACTTTCCCGGGTTCAATGGAAATCGCCTGACCATATTCGTCATACTCCTTGAACTTCAGTAAAACGGATACACTGTCATTCCCCTCTTCTGCATTGACACTATACTCAAAAAAAATATCGTCCATCGCTGCGGGCTCATCGCGTGAAGCGCTGAAACAGGCTGCCAGCAGGAGACTGCAGCCAAGAATAGGTATAAGCGGGTGTGTACGCAATTTTTATATTGGCAGGAAAGGTAAGCAATACCCTTATTTTTTTGTGCGGAGTGCTGCCTCTTCTTTCAACCGGTTAAAAGTTTTAACAGCGGATTCAAAGTCTGCTCTTTTATTTGCAGCATAAAACTGCTCCATTCCTTCTTTTGTTTCTTCATCTGTAAGTAAGTTCCGCATCTCTTTCCGGTTACTGACATATAAAGTAAAGTGTGGGTCTTTCTGTTTTTTCAGATGTACAAAATAATAAGGCCTTGGAGACTTATTAAAATGCTCCCATACTTTATAAAGACTGGCATGTTTCCCTTCGGTCTGCAGACTCATGAAATACCAGCTGGTATCCCTATCCCCCGGCCATTGCATTTTACGGGATTCAAATCGGCCATTACATAAGAGCCGGATTCCATGTTTTTTTCTTACATAGCCTTTTACCTGACCGGCTTCCAGTACCCTGACCGAATCATTGGCAAATACCGTCATCACCCGAACATGTCCATTATGATATTTCCAGGGACGACGTATCCCTTCCTTTCGGGGCTTATCGGGAAAACGGCAGGCCAGGGTATCATCTTGCCAGGTGATGACATGATCCTGCAGGTTTCCGGTTAGTCCTGCCAGCAAAAAGCAGGAAATCAGCAAAAGTTCTTTCATAAAAACCTTATTAAAACCTTAGTATTCAGGGCTATCGCCACTGCTCCAATTATATTATCTTTGCCCTCCTCCGGGGAAATCCACCCGGGCTGTCAATTTGGCTACTCAACAGCTTGTAGCACCGTTTTTGACTGAACTAAAATTCTTAAAACCTCCTGATTGGAGAATACCCAATAACACTCATTTTATGCTCGGTTTCATATCCAAAATTTTTGGCGGCAGCAAGTCGGAAAAGGATGTAAAAAAAATTGAACCCTATGTAGGGAAGATCAATCAGCATTTTCAGGCTTATCAGTCCATCAGCAACGACGAACTCCGTGGTAAAACCCAGGAATTCCGGAAAAGAATCAGTCAGCACCTGACCGAAATAGATGCGGAGATCGCTCAAAAGAATGCGGAGGCAGAAGCCCTTCCCTTTAATGACCTCATGGGTAAGGATGCCATTTATCAGGAAGTGGATAAACTGAAAAAAGACCGCGATAAAAAAATTGAAGAAGCACTGGAAGAAATCCTGCCGGAAGCATTTGCGGTAGTCAAAGAAACAGCCAGACGCTTTAAAGAGAATACAGAACTGGTTTCCACGGCTACCGAGCTGGACAGAGACCTGAGTGTGAAAAAAGATTATGTGACCATTAATGGGAATCAATCCGTTTTCCGCAACAGTTGGACGGCTGCAGGCGGACAGGTAACCTGGAACATGGTGCATTATGATGTACAGCTGATTGGTGGGGTGGTACTGCACCAGGGAAAGATTTCAGAAATGGCAACGGGTGAGGGTAAAACCCTTGTATCCACCCTTCCCTCTTATCTGAATGCGCTGGCCGGTGAAGGGGTGCATATTGTGACCGTGAATGATTACCTGGCCCGTCGTGACCAGGAATGGAACGGTCCCATCTTTGAATGGTTAGGACTTCGGGTGGATTGTATCGACAAACACCAGCCCAACAGTGAAGAAAGAAGAAAAGCCTATCTCGCCGATATTACCTATGGCACCAACAATGAATTTGGTTTTGATTATCTCCGGGATAATATGGTGCATACATCCGATGAAATGGTGCAACGCAAACACCATTATGCCATGGTGGATGAAGTGGATTCGGTATTGATTGATGATGCCCGTACCCCCCTGATCATTTCAGGACCGGTACCCCGGGGTGAAGACCAGCAGTTTCATATTCACAAACCCCGTGTACAGGCTTTGATACAGGAACAGGAACGCATAGTGAGGAATAACCTGAATGAAGCCAAAAAGAAAATGGCGGAAGGAGATGATGATCCGAAAAGCGGTGGCTTAAATCTGTTCCGGGCCTATCGTGGCTTACCCAAGTACAGTCCGCTGATCAAATTCCTCAGCGAATCAGGGATCAAGGTAAAAATGCAGAAGGCTGAAAATTATTACCTGCAGGATCAGCAAAGAAATATGCATATCGTGGATGAGGAACTGCTCTTCCATATTGATGAAAAAAATAATTCAGTTGAACTCACCGACAAGGGTTTGTCCATGATCACCCGAACCGGAGAGGATCCTGATTTCTTTGTGCTTCCGGATATCGGGATCAAGCTCGCAGAAATCGAGAAGAGCGGATTATCTGCTGATGAAAAACTGCAGCAGAAAGAAGTGGTGCTGAATGATTATGCTCAGAAAGCCGACCGGATACACACGGTTCAGCAATTACTGAAAGCCTATACACTTTTTGATAAGGATATAGAATATGTGGTGATGGATGGTGCTATCAAGATCGTGGATGAGCAAACCGGTCGTATCCTCGATGGCCGCCGCTACTCCGATGGATTACACCAGGCGATTGAAGCCAAGGAAAATGTAAAAATTGAAGCCGCTACCCAAACCTATGCCACGGTCACCCTGCAGAATTATTTCAGGATGTACCATAAACTGGCGGGTATGACCGGTACCGCCGAAACAGAAGCCGCCGAGTTATGGAGTATTTATAAACTGGATGTGGTGACCATCCCCACCAATATTGCCATGATCCGCAAGGATAAGCAGGACCTGGTGTATAAAACAAAGAGGGAAAAATACAAGGCAGTGATTGATGAAATCGAAGCCTTGCGCAATGCAGGAAGACCCTGTCTGGTAGGTACCACTTCGGTAGAAGTGAGTGAATTGCTGGGTCGTATGCTGCAGCAGAAAAAAATTCCTCATAATGTATTGAACGCAAAACAACACGCCAAGGAAGCGGTGATTGTTGCGGAAGCCGGTTTACCCGGTGCGGTGACCATTGCCACCAATATGGCGGGTCGTGGTACGGATATTAAACTGGGCCCCGGAGTAAAAGAAGCCGGTGGTCTGGCCATCATTGGTACCGAAAGGCATGAAAGCCGGCGGGTTGACCGTCAGCTCCGTGGTCGTGCCGGTCGTCAGGGTGATCCGGGTACTTCACAGTTTTATGTTTCGCTGGAAGATGACCTGATGCGGATGTTTGGCAGTGAAAGAATCGCTTCCCTCATGGATAAACTGGGTTATAAAGAAGGCGATGTGATCCAGCACAGCATGATCAGCAACAGTATTCAGCGGGCGCAGAAAAAAGTGGAGGAGAACAATTTTGGTATCCGTAAAAGACTGCTGGAATATGATGATGTGATGAATAAACAGCGGAATGCGGTGTACGATAAACGGAACCATGCCCTGTTTGGAGAAAGACTGGCACTGGATATTGATCACGCTTTCTCCACTGTGGCAGAAGGCCTGGTGGATTCCTTCCGGGAGCAGGACGATTATGAAGGATTCAAAATGGCCTGTATCATGAATTTCGGTCTGGATACAAGTATTACAGCAGATGATTTCAGCAAGAATGATGCGGCCGGACTGGCTGACCGTTTATATACCGAGGCAACAGAAAGGTATTCAAAACACAAGGCTGATTTACAGCAGCAGGCCATTCCGGTATTCAAGAATATCCGGCTGACCCAGGGTAGTCATATAGAAAATGTGGTGGTGCCATTTACCGATGGCCGCAAGGGATTGAATGTACTGGCTAACCTCGATAAAACCATCAGCGGACAGGGTGTTGAACTCACCAATGCATTGGAAAAAACAATTACCCTTGCGGTGATTGATGATACCTGGAAGGAACACCTTCGCGGAATGGATGATCTGAAGCAAAGTGTGCAGACGGCCTATCTGGAGCAGAAGGATCCGCTGGTTATTTATAAAGTAGAAGCCTACAACCTCTTCCGGAATATGAATGCGGAAGTGAACAAGGATATCGTTTCCTTCCTCTGTCATTCTTCAATCCCCATCCAGCAGGAAAATCCAAATCTGAGAGAAGGTCGTCAGCAAAAAACAGACATGAGTAAAATGCGGGCGAATAAAGAAGAAGTGGATGCAGCCGGAGAGGATTATGCAGCTAATGAGCAGGATAAACTGGTGCCGGTAACGGTAGCACCCAAGATCGGAAGGAATGATCCCTGCCCCTGCGGCAGTGGCAAAAAATACAAACATTGTCACGGAAAAGACGCCTAAACGACTGACAATCTGATGATCAGGGTATTTTCCACCCGTAATTACCACAGGGGAAATACCCTGATCATGTGAGGAAACTTTGCAATAAAACGATATGAGTTTCCAAAAAAAAGGTCTAGGTTTGCCACCCTATTCAACAATCAAAAATTAAAATCAACGAACATGAAAAAACTCTTTGCAGTACTGGCGATTGCCGGTGTAATGGTAGCTTGTAACAACAAAAAGAAGGATGAAAAAGCTCCTGAAAAAGATACTACTTCTACAACTACTACGACTACCACCACTACCACAGAAACCACTCCGGCTCCTGCTGGCGTACCTACTTTCTCTGATCCTGAAGTACAGAAATTTGCAAATGATTATGCAGCTTTCATGGCTGAATACAAAGCCGGCATGAGCGATCCAGCTAAACTGGCTGAACTGAGTACCAAACTGCAGGACTGGTCTAAAAGATCTACCGAAATCGGTATGAAACTCGCAACTAAACCTGAAGAAGCCAAAGCATGGGCTGATTGGGTAATGGCCCTTTCTAAAGACATGATGCCGAAATAAGTATTTCGCATAAAATGATAAAAATCCCTCCCGTCATCCGATGGGAGGGATTTTATTTTTACCTTAGGCTGCACAAAGCTGACTGACTATGTACAGGGTTACCAAAAAAAAGGTGCATGGCCTGCTCCATCCGGAAATAGTAGGCGACAAGCACTGGGACAAGATCATCAACATCTTTATCATTGTACTCATCATCCTGAATGTGATTGCAGTGATTCTGGAAACCGTACAGGAATTGCATGATCAGTACAGCGATTTTTTCTACTACTTCGACCTCGTTTCAGTCATCATATTTACCGTTGAATATGTGTTGCGTGTCTGGAGCAGCAACCATGAAGAAAAGTATAAGCACAGTGTCTGGGGAAGAATAAAATATATGTTTTCAGTGGGCGCCCTGATTGACCTGCTGGCCATTCTTCCCTTTTTCCTTCATTTATTCTTTGGGCTGGGTATTGATCTCCGGGAGATCCGGATGTTACGCCTTTTAAGGGTATTACGTTTGTTCAGGCTGACTGCTTATACTGACTCTGCCCATATGATCGTGAATGTGTTCAAAAAACGATCAAAAGAACTGACTATCAGTTTTGCGCTGGCTATTTTCCTGATCATTATTGCCTCCTGTCTCATCTATTTTGCCGAACACCAGCACCCCGAAAACAAACTTAAATTCTCCAGCATCCCGGCCACTTTATGGTGGGCGGTAGTCACCCTTACCACCACCGGTTATGGTGATATGTATCCAATGACTGTCATAGGGAAAACTATGGCAGGCGTCATCATGCTGACCGGCGTTGCCTTCTTTGCCATCCCGGCTGGTATCCTTTCTGCGGGATTTATGGATGAGTTCCGGAAAAGGAGAATTCATAAAACACATCGCTGCCCTCATTGCGGGGAATCGATAGAGCTGGATGATAACCATCACGAAAATCATTGATGTCAGGTAGCGGAATCAGGGAAGCTTATCACATAATAATCTGAAAACATAAAAAAGGCAGCCAGGAATAAACCGGACTGCCTTTAAATTTTTTTTAACCTGTTCCCGTTAAAAACCTTTCTTCTGCTTCAGTTCATATTTCTGCTCATAGCGATCGCTGAGTTGTTTCTGCTTATCATCCAGGTTGATTTTCCTTCCCTGAATAAAGGCATCAGTCACATTGCTGGTGCTCATGTCCAGGATATCCCCTGAACTGATAATAATATTCGCTTCTTTGCCCACCTCAATACTGCCGGTCTTATCGGCCACACCCATGATCTTGGCGGCATTGAGTGAAATAGCAGCCAGTGCTTCTTCTTTTGTCAGACCGTAAGTAACGGCAGTACCTGCGTTGAATGCCAGGTTACGGCCACGGGTTTGTGAATCATCATCTGAGATAGAAAACAGGACCCCTGCTTTTTGAAGTGCCGCAGCAGTTTTATAAGGCTGATCCACATCATCGTCGGTAGTGGTAGGGAGACTGTGCATTTGCTGCAGGACAACGGAAACATTGTTTTGTTTCAGCAGATCAGCAATTTGCCAGCTTTCACTTGCACCAATGATCACCAGATCAAATCCGAATTCTTTTACAAAATCAAGTGCCACCAGCATTTGCTTCACTGTATTGGCATGTACATAAAATTTCTGCTTTTTAGAGAACAGGTTTTTGACTGACTCATATTTCAGATTGGTCTCATCTTTTACCGGACTGGCTGCATAGGCTTTAGCCTCCCGGAAAAATGCCTTGAGTTGTTCAATTTTCTCCAACCCTTCTTTTACCGGATCTGATTGCATGCCACCCGCATTAGGACCACCTTGTCAGCCACCGCCACGACCACCAAAGCTCGGCCTTGGCATCAGCGATGGCATAAACAGATGCATACCTGCATCCGTTTTCACTGCAGCATCCTCCCAGTTCCAGGCATCCAGTTGTACAACGGATGAAGAACCAGCTAGGAAACTACCCTGCGGAATCACATTCGCTGCCAGAATACCATTGGAACGAAGGGTATTGATCACTTTTGAGTCTGTATTATAGGCAACAATAGAACGGATATTCGGATTCATATCCCCGATTTCACGGCTATCATTAGAGGCACGTACCGCACTGATTTCAACCAGGCCAAGATTACTGCTTGGCAGGATCAATCCCGGGTAAACATGCTTGCCTTTGGCATCCACCACCTGTGCATCAGCAGCACCGGTGGCTCCTTTAGCCACAGCAGCGATCTTTCCGTCTTTAATTACAATATTCACCCCTTCCAGTACCTGTCCGGTACCGGTATGCACTGTGGCATTGGTGATCACAATATCATTGGTTTGTTTTTTCGCCGGCAATACGTTGGCCTGGGAAAACCCGGCCACCGAGAAACAGATATATGCAGCGATGATTAATATTTTTTTCATTGTACTTGGTTTTAGTCGTTATCCAAATTGTCCGCATCAATCACCAGCAATCCATGGCTATGACCATGATCACTGCAGGTATGCATAATCTGATAAGAAGGGGTGGCAGGAATCATGGGTGCTCCGCTCCTTTTTTCTCCAGTTAGTTTTTTAACCAGTCTGGCTCTTTCTGCATCCACCTGTTTCTGCAGCTGCTCATCTTTCTGCCGGTCAAAATAAACCGTACCATCCACAATGGTGTAAAGCGATTTGGCATAAATGCTCAGCGGGCTATCACTCCAGACTACCACATCGGCATCCTTTCCGACTTTAATGCTGCCCACTTTATCATCCACATGCAGCATTTTGGCAGGGTTGAGGGTAACCAGGCTCAGGGCTTCTTCCGGACTTAAACCACCATACTTAATGGTTTTGGCAGCTTCCTGATTCAGGCGGCGGGCCATTTCAGCATCATCTGAATTAATGGCAACCACCAGTCCGACTTTGTGCATGATGGCAGCATTATAAGGAATCGCATCTTCCACTTCCATTTTATAGGCCCACCAGTCAGAGAAAGTAGAAGTAAATGAACCATGTGCTTTCATTTTATCCGCTACTTTATAACCTTCCAGGATATGGGTAAATGTGTTCACCGTATATCCCATCTGCTCGGCAACTTTCATTGCCCCGTTGATTTCACTTTGTACATAGGAGTGACAGGTAATAAATCTTTTCTTTTCCAGGATCTCCACCAGTGCTTCCAGTTCCAGATCGCGGCGGGGAGCCATTAAACCGGTCAGCGGCTTTTTAGCTTTGACCAGTTTCTCTTTTTCAATGTTATAAGTATCCCACTCCTTTTTATAGTCTTTGGCACGGGTAAAAGCATCAATCAATACCTGCTCCACTCCCATCCGGGTATCCGGATAGCGGTTATTACCACCAGGAATATTGAAATTAGAACGCTTTACATTTTCACCCAGGGCAAATTTGATCTGACCGGGCCAGCCTTTGAATTTCATATCATCATCATTGGCACCCCAGCGCAGTTTCAGTAACTGGGTTTGTCCGCCGATTACATTGGCTGAACCATGCAGGATATGAGAAGAAGTAACTCCTCCGCTCAGTTGCCGGTAGATATTGATATCATCGGGATTGATATTGTCTGAAATTCTTACTTCTGAAGTAACAGACTGTGCACCTTCATTGATGGAAGCTGCTGCAATATGGGAGTGTTCATCAATAATACCCGGGGAAACATGTTTACCGGTTCCATCAATAACCCTGGCACCGGGTTCATTCAGGTTTTTGCCCACGGCTGCGATTTTGCCGTTCTTGAGCAATACATCAGTATTGGGCAGGATGCCTTCTTTCTCACTGGTCCATACGGTGGCATTGCGGATCAGGATGGTTTCCTGTTTGGGCTGATTGGCTTCATCCCATCCAAACGGCAGGAAAGGATAAGTAACAGCTCCAACAACCGGCATATCTTTTTTGCGGGCACTATCCGTTTTTACTTCTGCTGCTTTCTGAAAAACAGCGGTCCAGGTAAGTGTATTACCGGAAGAATCCAGACCGGTTCCGTTCCATTCAGTACCATTGCTGATACCACTGAGTCTGGTAGCGGTTGCCGGTAACTGCTGATCAGCCTGTGCGCCACGTCCGCCAAAACCGCCGGGGAATCCTCCGCCGGGACGACGGGTTGAATCTGTTGCTGCAGTTGGAGCGGTTGGTCTTTGTCTTCTTTGCATCGGTGCATAACTCAGTTTCACCTGCTTGCCATCAAAACTGAAACGGGTATTCAGGGTGTCTTTGGCAAACATGCTCAGTGAACTGGTTGACTTTACATCCAAAGTATATTTTTCGGTACCGGCAGGCGTATTCACTGTCAGGGCATAAGTACCTGCGATATTATCATCAGATTTTACATTGTATTTAATCCCCTGTACATAATTATACAGGATGCTGGCGCGTTCCTGAAAAATGGGGGCATTGGTGATAAGGAAGTTGGCAATTTTTCCGGCTTCAAGACTTCCTACTTTATCATATACACCCAATGTGGTAGCCGGCACTTTAGTAAGCGCTTCCAGCACTTTGTTTTCACTGAGTCCGTATTCCATGGCCTTGCGCAGGTTGGGCCAGAAACTGGTACTGCTGCGAAGATCGGCGGTGGTTAAACAGAAAGGAATCCCTGCTTTTTCAAAAGCAGCAGGATTGGTGGGAGCCAGTTCCCAATGCTTCATGTCTTCCAGCGAAACGAAACGGGCATCAGCCGGATCTTCCACATCCATACCCTGGGGATAATTCAACGGAAGAATAAAAGTGGCATTGGTTGCTTTCATTTCTTTGATACGCTGGTATTCGTTTTGTCCGGCCTTGATGATATACTGTACCCCGAACTCATCACCGATTCGGTCGGCACGCAGGTTATCCCATTTATCATTGGCTTCAAAAATCTGCGGGAGACCCTGGTTATCATTCCAGGCCTGCAGGGTGGCATTGAATCCTTCTTTGTAAGGTTTGTTTTTATACCAGGAAGCATCCAGATAGGTCTGGCGCATCAACGCGATATAACCCATTTTAGAACTGGGGTATGATTGCGTGGAGGTACCTTTATTGAAAGAATAATGGGCAGAAGCTTTTTCTTTAATGATCACCAGGTTTTCTTTTTCATTTGCCAGAGAAACCACAGCACCCGTACCTCTTGCCACACCGTCTTTAACATGGGTAAGCACCGCTCCGAAACCGGCTTCCCTTAAGGGTTTTGCAGTGGCATCAGTAACTGCAAAAACCCGGTACACATCCACATCGGATTTGATAGCCTGATTCCAGCCAAAGGGTCCTTTTACATTCGTCTCCAGCTGTGGTTGCTGATTAAAATTGAATCCGCCTGTTTGTTGCTGCCTTTGCGGAGTGCCGTAATCTGAATAGATATCAATGAAAGAAGGGTAAATAAATTTTCCCTTGCAATCCACTTCTACGGCACCGGCAGGAACCGCTAAACCCGTTCCTACAGCCGTGATCTTTCCGTCCCTGATCACCAGCGTGGCATTGGTTAATGTGGTGCCTGCTTCCTTAATAATAGTGGCATTAGTGAAGGCATAATAGCCGTGCCTTGGATCGGCAACTCCGTTTTCCGGAAATGTGGGCTGCGCAAAAAGAGGAATGCTGAATAACAAACAGCATAGCCCGGCGAGCCAGTAACCTGGTTTTCTCATATCAGTGTGGTTTTTTTAAGAAAGCCGAATTTAATCTAATCCGGCAAAAGCAATTAATTATTATGATAAAAGGCCTGTTTTGGACGTAAAGAAGGGGCTTAGCTTTCCCCTTAACTTTGGTTATCTTTGGTAATATTATAATTTGGAGCAATATGGCCCTTGCCAAACCCTACCTGACCATTCCGGATTTCTCTTTGTCCCCCCGCATCGACCAGGTGGGTGTGGAAGAGAGGGCATCCCGATTTACCAAACGCAGCATCAAGAAAGAAAGCAAGATGAACGGGCTGAAACTGGTGCTGAACATGATTGATCTCACTACCCTTGAAGGAAAGGATACCGATGGAAAAGTAAAACAGCTTTGCTATAAAGCCATGCACCCGCATGATGCCGTGGAGGGAATCCCAACTGTTGCAGCCGTATGTGTGTACCCCAGTATGGTGAAAGTGGCGAAAAAAGCATTGGGGGATTCAGGTATCAAAGTCGCTGCTGTTGCCACTGCTTTTCCCAGCGGACAGGCACCGAGGGATGTAAAAATCCGGGATACCAGATTCGCCGTCAATGAAGGAGCCGATGAAATAGATATGGTGATCAGCCGCGGTAAATTTCATGCCGGCGAATACGGTTTTGTATTTGATGAAATTGCTGCCATCAAAGAAGCTTGTGGGGATGCCCGGTTAAAAGTAATCCTGGAAACCGGCGAACTCGGCACATTTGATAAAGTGCGGCGGGCCAGTGATATTGCCATGCAGGCAGGTGCCGATTTTATCAAAACCTCTACCGGAAAAATCCAGCCCGCGGCTACCATGCCGGTAACCTTAGTGATGCTGGAAGCGATCCGTGATTTTTATTATGCCACAGGAAAAATGATCGGCATGAAACCTGCCGGTGGAATTTCCAAATCCAAACTCGCTTTGCATTACCTCGTGATGGTGAAAGAAGTGCTGGGAGATGCCTGGCTGACAAATGAATGGTTTCGTTTTGGCGCCAGCAGTCTCGCCAATGATGTACTGATGCAGATAGTAAAAGAGCAAACCGGATTATACCAGGCGGCGAATTATTTTAGTGTGGATTAGAGCCAATGTGAGAATGTGGGGATGTGGAAATGTGGAAATGGGAAAGACAGTAACACTATGCAGCGTAATGAAAATCAAAAGCTGCTGAGAAAGGTTCAATAAAAAAAATTTATGGCTGTAAAACCGAAAAAAGCTGCCCGAAAAAGCAATACCATCAAATTAAAATTTGATACCAGCTGGAGCTATGATCCTGCTCCGGAAAGTAAATCGGCAGCGAGCATCAAACCGAAATACGATCATTTTATCAATGGCAGTTGGGTAAAGCCGGCCAGCGGTAAATACTTCGACAGTATCAATCCTGCCAATGAAGAAAAACTGAGTGAAGTAGCCGAAGGCAATGAAGCGGATGTAAACAAAGCAGTAAGCGCTGCCCGTAATGCCTATGAAAAAACCTGGCAAAAAATGCCCGCTAAAGAAAGGGCGAAATATATTTTCAGGATTGCCAGAATGGTACAGGAAAAAGCCAGGGAACTGGCCATCATCGAAACCCTTGATGGCGGTAAACCCATCCGCGAAAGCCGCGACTTTGATGTACCCACTGCCGCCAATCATTTCTTTTATTATGCAGGATGGGCTGACAAGCTTGAATATGCTTTTCCGAACAGAAAAACAGCTGCATTGGGAGTAGCCGGACAAATCATTCCCTGGAATTTTCCTTTATTGATGGCCGCCTGGAAAATTGCACCCGCATTGGCTACTGGCAATACCGTTGTTTTAAAACCTGCTGAAACCACTCCCCTCACGGCTCTAAAACTGGCCGAGATTATTCAGGAATCAGATCTTCCACCCGGTGTGGTCAATATCATCACCGGTGCCGGTGCTACCGGTGCGGCAATCGTGAATCACCCCGATATTAATAAAATCGCATTCACCGGTTCAACTGATGTAGGTAAACTGATTCAAAGAGCAGTAGCAGGAACCAATAAAAGAGTAACCCTTGAACTGGGTGGCAAGGCCGCTAATATCATTTTTGAAGATGCCCCGCTTGATCAGGCGGTGGAAGGCGTGATCAATGGGATTTATTTTAATCAGGGACATGTTTGCTGTGCCGGTTCCCGCTTATATGTGCAGGAATCTGTGGCCAAACAAGTGATCCGGAAATTAAAAGACCGGATGGAAACGCTGATCGTAGGAGATCCTTTGGATAAAAACACTGATATCGGTGCTATCAATTCCAGACAACAACTGGACACCATTCATCGCTATATTAAAATCGGTAAACAGGAAGGGGCTGAAATGTATGAAAGCAGCTGCCGGCTTCCGGGTAAAGGATTTTATTGCAGGCCCACCCTCTTTACCAATGTGGCCCAAAGCAACCGCATAGCACAGGAAGAAATATTCGGTCCGGTATTATCTGTACTGACCTTCCGCACCGATGATGAAGTGATTGAAAAAGCAAATAACTCACCCTATGGATTAAGTGCCGGGGTATGGACAGACAAAGGCTCTAAAATTTTCAACCTGACCAGGAGAATGCGTGCGGGTGTGGTATGGGCGAATACATTTAACAAATTTGACCCGACATCTCCCTTTGGAGGTTATAAAGAAAGTGGTTTTGGAAGAGAGGGCGGATTGCATGGGTTATTGCCTTATGTGAATTTAATTAGTTGAGTTGAATAATTCACCGCGGAGAACAGGAGGGCACGGAGTTTACGCAGAGTCCTTTCCTCTCTGCGTAAACTCATTATCTTTTGTCCTCTGCGGTAAAAAAAAATAAGGATGGAAAAAACTATCAAAAAATCATCGCTCAGTATCGGCAAAAACGGCCTGGAGAAAAAACCTGCTGCCAAAAGACTGGAAGTGCTGAAGACCTACAAGATTTATATCGGCGGGCAATTTCCCAGAACCGAATCCGGCCGTTATTATATTCCGGTCAATACTGCCGGTGAAAAACTGGCCAATGTTTGTCTTTGCTCCCGCAAAGATTTCCGTGATGCAGTTGTATCCGCCCGCGGTGCCTTCAGTGGCTGGAGCGGAAGAGCCGCATTTAACAGAAGTCAGATTCTTTACCGCATGGCTGAAATGCTGGAAGGAAGAAAATCCCAGTTTATTGAAGAACTGATCAGGCAGGACAGCAGCAAATCAAAAGCTGAAAAAGAAGTAAACCTGACCATTGACCGTTTGATCTATTATGCAGGCTGGTGCGATAAGTTTCAGCAATTATTCAGTGCCGTAAATCCGGTAGCCAGTTCCCATTTTAACTTTTCCGTTCCGGAACCCATGGGAGTGGTCGCCATCATCGCCCCGCAACAGGATTCCCTGCTGGGTCTGGTTTCTGTAATGGCTCCGGTTATAGCCGGTGGAAATACCTGTATCATACTGGCATCTGAAACCAAACCACTCTGTGCCGTTACCCTGGCAGAAGTCCTGCATTCTTCTGATCTTCCCGGCGGCGTGGTGAATATCCTCACAGGTAAACCGGCCGAACTGCAAAGCTGGATGGCCGATCATATGGATGTGAATGCAACCATTTATTGTGAAAACAATTCTGAGGTACAGCAACTCATCCGGCAAAAAAGCGCCCAAAACCTGAAAAGAGTTTTCTTCTATGCCGGAAAAAACTGGGAAAGCCCTGAGGGACAGTCGCCTTACCTCATTATGGACACCCAGGAAATCAAAACCACCTGGCATCCAATTGAAAATATTGCAGGTGCAGGAGGAGGATACTAAATTTGGCGGGAATTTTGAGCCTTATAAAACATTATGAAATTCATTTTAACAAGTTTTCTGTCCTTTTTTACACTGAGCCTGCTGGCCCAGACTGACAGTACCGGAAAATCAGCTGCAGATAGTAATACTGTTATCATCCATCAGGATGACCGTCTTGACCTGCTGGTAAAAAAGCAGGCCAGTATCAATGAAATCACCAGCCGGGATTCGCGCCGGACTGACAAAGGATTTCGGTTAATGATCATCAGCACCACCAGCCGGGATGAAGCCCTGGCTGCGAAAACAAAAGTGTATACT
>DAORJS010000033.1:7677-15710 GCA_035439185.1 Chitinophagaceae bacterium | reverse complement strand
AGGCACAGATAGGATCTGTGGCCAGTGTTTATAACAAGGACCTCTGGCGATACAGAAACCCGATTCAATTTGGAATTACACTGACCGATATCGATTTTTTTGATAATAACCGGGGTATTGCGGTGGGTTCGAACGGAGGCATTGCCTATACTACAGACGGCGGAGCCAATTGGGCTTATGGCAATTTTTCCTTCATGAGCCCTGCCGGTATTTTAACCTCCACTTCATTTCAGGATGTGCACTTTGTTTCAGCCAGTATTGCATATGCAGCCGGATCTGGCGGATGTATTGCTAAATCAACAGATGGGGGAGCGAACTGGGTATTTGTCAGCAGCCCGCTTTACAATAATTCCAGAAACATCAATACGATTTGGTTTGTAAATGAGAATAAAGGTTATATGGGCGGTGAATGGAATACACTTGATTCCATCCCCAAAGTTTATTATACCAACAACGGAGGATCTACCTGGGATTCGCTGACCTCTCCTTCAGGAGGCACGATCACCCGGGTCGGTTATATCAACAACCCCAATGTGGCACCTCTGTTATATACTGTCACCGGAAAAGGAAAAGAGATTCAGCGGATCATGTTTTTTGATGAAAACACCGGATATATCAGCGGAAACTCCCAGCATTCAAGCGGAGGCCCCGTTATTCAATTACCAGCGGTGAATACCACCACCTGTTTACCAACTGGTGGACAAACATCGGCCCTGGGTTCCCAGCACGCTTCCCTGGTCTGGAAATTTTCAAACGGGGTTTTAACTGATTATTCTACTACTAAGGAAAGGTTGGGTTATTCAGGAATTACCACAACGCCACCAATACCTTGTGGCGGATCGGCCGGCCTTTACAGAACTGTTACCGCCGCCACTTCCTCTTTCAGGGCCATGCAGATATTGGATGCCAATAGTATTTTATTAATTGCCAACACAAATAATACGGCCATGCGTATTTACACCGGTCCTACGGATAGCACTGTAAATATGGCCAACGGTTTAAAAGAAAGAGGCCGGTATGAAATTGTCAACCTGACGAATCCGCCAACCGGATTTCCAACGATTCCTGCCTCCAATCCGATTTTTGCTTTTTCCAACCCGGCAAATATTGTAAGGGCAGCCAATGGCAAATTATTTGTACCCGTTAACTCTCCGGCCTTTGGTCCTGTCAACAGAATGTGGACCTCTACTAATAACGGAACAACATGGGTGGAAGAAAGATGGTTACCCACGGGTAGAAACTACAGCGAGTTTGGCGGACAGGCCATAGATATTCTTCCTTCCGGAAAATTTGTAGCGGGTGGACAAAATGGTGTTGTATCTGATTCTATACCGGGTGGTCGCTGGGCCAGCACTTATTCTCAGGGAACTACAGGCACATTCAATAAACTGGATTTTGCGGATTGTGCCAACGCAATAGCAGTTGGAGGTGGAGTTATTGCCCGCACGAATAATGGGGGTCGTACCTGGGATCAGATCGTACGCCAGGATTTTATCAATTTAAATATTCAGATCAACTCCGCTGCATTTGCTACCAATAATCCGGCAAAAGCCTATTTTGCTACCGGTGCCGGTAATATTTACCGCTCGGTTGATATGAATATTCCTTCGCCTGCCTTACCCACTATCGATCCGGTATATTCAAATGTGCTTGAACAAATGTGGGATGTGGCTACTTCCGGAAACGACAGTGTTTGGGTTTGCGGGTACAGCGCTTTTTCGGTAGCTGCCGCCAACCGTTCGCCAAAAGTATTCCGTTCCACCAACGGAGGAAATACATGGACCGTCTATAACGGGTTTCATACCAGTGCCAATTTTCAGAATTTCAGAAATATTGAATTTCCAACAAATCAGGTTGGATATGTTAGCGGAACCAGGGACACCATCTGGAAAACAACTGATGCCGGTGTAACCTGGAATAAACTGCCATTGCCAACACCGGGAGTTACTCCTCAAATTACCTACAATGATATGTATGCACTGGATGCCAATACGGTTTTTCTGGTGGGTAATGGTTTCCCGAGAAAAGCAGTTTTCAGAACAACTGATGGAGGCAACAGCTGGCAGGATATTACCAGTAATATACTTACCATTTTCCCGGTAGGTAATTTCAATTCAGTGGTCTTCCATGATATCAACAATGGTTATATTGGTTGTGCCGGTGGTTTCCTGGTTACTAATAACGGAGGAGCGAGCTGGAGAATCGAACAGAGTTCTTCCCCCACCAACCATACCAGCATTGCGTTTTCACCGAAAAAAGTACCCGCAGGAACACCAGCTGCTAATCGCAGGCTGTTTTCGGTAGGTGCATTTTCGAACCACGTGCTGGAATTTGGTGATACCACACAGTTGAATGTATCCACCAACGAAACTGCAGTATCATCCTGTAATAATACACCCAATGGTTCCATCCGGGTAACTGCCAGTGGTGGTATAGCGCCTTATACTTATAGTATAGATGGCGGAGCTTTTCAATCTGGATCCCAATTCAATAATATCAGCGCCGGTAATCATACCATCGTGGTCAGGGATTTTGCCTGCGGACTGGTTTCCAAAACAGTCAATGTTCCGGTAAGACCAGCACCGACCGTGAATGCTGGAACAGATAAGACGATTGTACAGGGCGATGAAGTACAGTTACAGGGTAGCAGTAATGGCACACCGGCCACTATTTTGTGGACACCTAATAATAATATCACCGGTGCTTCCACCTTTAATCCGGTTGTAAAACCTGCCCAAACGGCTCCTTATGTGCTGACAGTAACAGATGCCAATGGATGTGTGGGCAGCGATAATGCCCTTGTCACTGTGATTCCTTACTGTATTAAAGTGATGAACGCATTTACACCGAACAACGATGGACAAAATGATCGCTGGCTGGTTACCGATGGTAATCCTTGTACGGATAAAATTTTCGTCGCTGTTTACAACCGCTATGGCAATGAAGTGTACAGAAATGAAAACTATCAGAATAACTGGGACGGAACCTATAAGGGAAAGCCGGTGGCAGACGGAACTTATTACTATAATGTTTCTTTCAAAACCATCACCGGTAAGCCGATCAGTGTAAAAGGAGATGTAACCATATTGCGTTAAACTGAATAAGACAACAAAATGAAAAAGATAATTACAGTCATTATAGCGTTTGCCGCACTGAAAACAAGTGCGCAACAGATTCAGACCTCATCACTGTTTGATCTGCAGGGAATGATTCATAATCCCTCTCTGGCGGGTTCAAACGGAAGTCTGATCGGAGGAAGCTATCGTACACAATGGAATGAAATCAGCGGCTCCCCGAAAACCGCCATGGTATTCGGGTCATTTGACCTGCCATCCCTGAAAATCGGACTGGGTGGTTATATATATAATGATGAAACAGGTCCGACATCAAGGAGAGGTGTTCAACTTGCTTTTGCCAAACACATTCCGGTAGGTGAAGATGCCCGTTTTTCACTGGGTATTGAAGCCAAAGGATTACAGTACTCAATTGACAGGGCCAAACTGTCGGCTACGCTCGGTTCGGATCCCGCACTTGGTAACAGCGATAATAAATTCAAGTTTGATGCCGGTTTCGGTATTTCGTATAACAGTAAAAAATGGCAGGTGGGTGCGGCCGTTTCACAACTGGTACAATCCAAGCTAGATTTTTATACCGGTAACCTCACATCCGGACAGGAAGCCAGACTTTACCGTCATTACTACCTGCACGGGCTCTATCGCTGGGCTACCGATGAGTCTAATGTGGTAACCCCCCATGTACAATTTATTTATCTCCCCAATGCCCCATTAGAATTTCAGGCGGGTGTACGGGTGGATCATAAACAACTATTTTGGGGTGGACTGGGTTTCCGCTGGAAACAAAGCTTAACAGCATCAGCCGGATTCTATGTCAGTAAAAAACTCATGCTTGGCTATTCTTTTGATCTATATCGTAACCCCGTGAGTGTGTTTGATGCGGGTGGCGGAGATGCACATGAGATTATGCTCCGGTACAAGTTTAAAAACTAAGTTTTAAGGTTTAATGGTTAATGGTCATACGGCCCCGTAAAAACGGGGCCGTTTTTGTTGAATCAGCTAATTTTACAATTCATACCTTTTTTATGCAATCACTTACCATCAGCCTGATTCAGACCCATCTTCACTGGGAAGATAAAGCGGCCAACCTGCAGATGCTGGAGCAAAAAATTATGGGGATCAGTCAAAAAACAGAGCTGGTGGTATTACCTGAAATGTTCAGCACCGGATTCAGTATGAAACCGGAACTATATGCCGAAACGATGGAAGGTACATCCGTGCAATGGATGAAACGGGTGGCCGCCCAGAAAAAAGTGATTCTGACCGGCAGCCTGATCATTGAAGAAGAGCAAAAATTTTATAACCGGCTGATCTGGATGTTACCCAATGGTCAGTATGGGGTTTATGATAAAAGACACCGTTTTGCTTTTGCCGGAGAAGATGAACATTACACAGCAGGTACAAAAAGATTAATTGCTTCTGTAAAAGGCTGGAGGATTAATCTGCTGGTTTGTTATGATCTGCGATTTCCTGTCTGGGCCCGGCAATCACCTTCAGCAGCTGATCGTGCACATGGTGAAGCGGAATACGATCTGCTGATTTATGTAGCCAACTGGCCCGAAAGAAGAAACCACGCCTGGAAAACCCTGCTGCAGGCGCGCGCTATCGAAAACCAGTGTTATGTAGTGGGTGTGAACCGCGTGGGCAATGATGGAAATAATATCTATCATAGCGGAGATAGTATGGTCGTGGATCCGATGGGAGAAATCGTATACACAAGAAAAGATGATGAGGATATCTTTACCATTACCCTTGATAAAGGGGAACTTGCTTCCGTAAGAGAAAAACTTCCTTTTTTAAGAGACGCGGATCGGTTTCTGCTGTTGAACGAAGATGGTTCAGCGGAAGAGGCTTAGTTCTTTTTGACTCCCTCTTTATCGTTTTTTATTAATTCCATGGTGCGGATTACCTTATAATCCGTATTCTTTCTGATATCGTCTACTGTTGGTAATGCCAATACTTCCGGTTGTACCCCCTTGCCATTTTTGGGTGTATTCTTATCAATCACCAAACGGAATAAAGGAAGACGGAAACGGATGCCGGTCTCCGGTAAAGTAGCATCAGGAATCAACCAGGCAGAATTACCATAAGCACCCCCTCCGGTTTCCTCGCCCACAATGGTTACATTTTCCTGCTTTACGAGGGCCGAAGCAAATAATGTAGAGGCAGAAAAAGAATTTCCTCCGGTTAAAATATAAACCTTACCGTCGAAATGATGATTTTTCTTCGGCTTGAATAAATGTCTTTCAAAATAGCCGAAATGATAATAGCCATCTGCCCTCTTTTTTGTAAAGAACTGAATAAACAGTTTATTCCAGAAATGATCCTGAATATAACGGGCCCAGGGGCTGCCCCTTTTAATTGCGTACAATGAATCTGCAATTTTAAAAGGATGGTTGGCAATATAACGGGTGATCAGGGTGGAGTTGGTGACACTGCCTCCGCCATTACTCCGCAGATCAATAATCAGGTGAGTGATTCCGTTTTTTTCAAGTGCTTCAAAAGACTGATGAAAGAATTTTTTCAGATTATATCCTTTTCCAAAAGAGGCGAGGTCCATCATGGCACTGTGATTAACGGTATCCATTCTTAATAAACGGATACTGTTTTTTCTCAGCTCCCGTTGTTGTTTTTTGGATGGCTGAGGTTGTGAAGATGGTCTGAAAGTCCGGGTTCCCCGTCCCGCGGTATCAGCGGCAGGATTGTAAACAGGAATACTGATTTGTTTTGTATTACCGGTACTGTCACGGTATTCAATCTGGTATTTTTCAGCAATACCAAAAATGCTGGTATATAAAGAGCCAAAAAGCCCTCTGTTGCTGAGTGACTGATACTTGTGTGTGCTGTTATAGCCGTCGGTAGAAATAAAATTGAACAAGGAATCCACGATCCGTTCTTTGCTGCGGCCATTAATGGATAAAATCTCGGTTCCTCTCCGCAGGATACTGTCGCGGCGGTTGAGATTGGCCGTGACCACCATCTTCATTTCATCATTAGCGCCGGTACCTCCCCATAATTTCATACTGAGCGGAAACATTTTACCTAACCGGGCTGTATCGCTGTATTTATTCCAGGCTTTGGAGGGACGGACTGTAGTATGACCGCAATTCACTTTGGCAGTTACATAACTGAGAATTTTCCGGAACTGAGGTTCGGTCAGTGAATCATTGAGTTGCCGGCTGCCCCAGTCAAAGAAATAATCCATGCTGTCCTTAGAGGTGTACCAATAAAGTCCCGGGTGATGGGTTTCCAGTAAAGAGCGGTACACCTGGTAATCTTTTTGGAGTTTATCGGGGGCATATTTTTTGGAAGCAGAAAAAGAAGCGCGTCCCGCTCCGCATCCCGTTAACAGGATCAGCATAAAAAAGCCAGCCGCCCCTCCTGCGATTCTGTTCACGGCTCTTCTGTTGCTGATCATGTATGTTTATTTTAAATGATTCCAGCCCTGCGCAGTGATGGCATGCCGGCCTCCGCCTTTAGTGATGATATGTGCGCCTTGCTCCGGTTCCGTCATATAACCCACCACACTGATTTGTTCGTTGAGCACCAGCTTATCATATTCGGATTGCGGTAGGGTGAACAGTAACTCGTAATCTTCACCACCGCTTAGGGCACAGGCGGTAGGATCTATTTCAAATTTAAAGGCTGCCCTTTTCATTTCCTCGTGAACCGGGATTTTTTCTTCATATAATACACAACCCAGATTGCTTTGTTTGCAGATATGGAGAATTTCAGAACTGAGACCGTCACTGATATCCATCATGGAAGTAGGAACAATCTCGCTGTTGGCAAAAAATTCAACGATATCTTTTCTGGCTTCTGGTTTGAGCATGCGACCGATCACATAAGACTCCCCTTCCAGGTCAGGTTGTACACCCGGGCTTTCGAGAAAAATCTTTTTTTCCCTTTCCAGAAAAAGCAATCCCACATAAGCACCTCCGAGGTCACCGCTTACACAAAGCAGGTCCCCTTTTTGAGCGGTACTTCTTTTTACATATTTATCCGGAGCTACTTCACCAATGGCCGTAACGGAAATGATAAACCCTTTTTGAGAAGAAGTGGTGTCTCCGCCTACCAGGTCAACCCCATAACGGTTACAGGCCGCATAGACTCCTTCATAAAACTCGTCCAATGCCTCCACACTGAAACGGTTACTGATACCCAGGTTCAATAAGACCTGAGTGGGTTGTGCATTCATGGCATACACATCACTCAGGTTAACCGTGATGCACTTGTATCCGAGATGGCGGAGAGGTGTGTAAGTGAGGTCAAAATGCACGCCTTCCACCAGCAGGTCACTGGTAAGAACCGTTTGTTTTCCAAAATGATCGATCACGGCCGCATCATCTCCCACTCCTAAAACGGAAGAGGCGTTTTGCAGCTCAATATTTTTTGTCAGGTGTTCGATCAGTCCGAATTCACCCAGCGAACTGATTTCTGTACGATTACTCATAATTCTTTCCGGTTATTGATGACTTCCACCATTTCATCATGAATTTTTCCGTTGGTGGCAAGTAATTTATGCTGATATACAGAAAAGGGTTGGCCCTCATGATCGGTAACCCGGCCACCGGCTTCTTCCACAATCAGGTAACCGGCAGCACTGTCCCAGGGTTCCAGCTTATGCTCATAAAATCCGTCGAAGCGTCCACAGGCCACCCAGCAAAGATCGATTGCAGCTGAACCCAATCGCCTGACCGGAACACCTTTGCGGACAAATCTTTCAAAAATTTCCAATGGGCCATTGGGCATATTGATATAAGTATAGGGAAAACCGGTGACCAGACAGGCATTGATGGCATTGGTTTCGCTGCTGACCTGTATGGGCTGATCATTCAGGAATGCCCCCTTTCCTTTTTCTGCAAAAAAATATTCATTGAGATGGGGATTCAAAACAGCGGCCATGATGATCACGCCATTTTCTTCGATCGCGATAGAAACACAATTCAGCGGAATACC
>DAORJS010000033.1:0-7577 GCA_035439185.1 Chitinophagaceae bacterium | reverse complement strand
AGAGAAAGGAGTCCTCTTATTTTGAACAGAAGCCGAAAACTTCGTACTTCGTAACCAGCAGCCCGCTATGCCGGTATTATCAGTCATCATAGTAAATTATAATGTAAAACACTTCCTGGAGCAGTGTATCTATTCTGTACAGGCAGCCGCCCGTGACCTGGAAACAGAAATCATTGTGGTTGATAATCACTCTTCAGATGGCAGCATGTTGTATCTGCCACCTAAATTCCCGGCTGTTCAGTTTAAAGAGAATAATGAGAATATGGGGTTTGCCAAAGCCTGTAACCAGGGTCTGGCCATGGCGAAGGGCCGGTATATTCTTTTTTTAAATCCGGATACCATTGTGCCTGAAGACTGTTTTGTACAATGTATTCAGTTTATGCAATCCCATCCCCGTGCAGGTGGCCTGGGAGTCCGGATGATCGATGGCAGTGGTAAATTTTTAAAAGAATCCAAGCGGTCATTTCCTTCTCCGCTCACTTCATTATATAAACTTTTCGGGCTCTCCAGGTTATTTCCACATTCCCGAATATTTTCCAGATACCATCTCGGTCATTTACCGGAACACAGCAATAATGAAGTGGATGTGCTGGCCGGTGCCTTCATGATGATTCCAAGAGAAGTGCTTGATAAAACCGGTGGCTTTGATGAAAACTTTTTCATGTACGGAGAAGATGTGGACCTGAGTTTCAGGATCCAGCAGGCGGGTTATTCCAATTATTATTTTGCGGACAGCAGTATCATCCATTTTAAAGGGGAAAGCACCCGGAAAGGCAGTATGAACTATGTAAAAATGTTTTATACCGCCATGAGCCAGTTTGTACGTAAACATTATGGCGGGAGCCGGGCCTCTCTTTTCACCAGCCTGATTCATGCAGGTATCTGGTTCAGGGCCGGTCTGACAGCCATCGGTGGTTTTATCCGCCGTTTTGGTTTACCACTGATTGATGCAGGACTGATCCTCTTATCTTTCTGGCTGGTAAAAAATGGCTGGAACAGTTATGTGAAAACAGAAGTGCATTATGAGAACCGTTTACTCTGGATTGCCTTTCCCTCTTTCACCGTTTTTTATCTGCTGGCAGCCTATTATGCGGGTTTGTACGATCGTTGGTACAAAAGGTCTGAACTGATCAGCTCCACGATTATTGCCACATTGGTTTTACTGGCAGGTTATGCCCTCCTGCCCGAACAATACCGTTTTTCAAGAGGAATCATCCTGTTTGGTGCCCTGTTGTCTTTTATCATGATCAGCATCCTTCGCTGGCTGCTGGTAAGGTTTAATGTATTAGATACCCGTAAGGAAAAAGAAGCACAGCTCACCACGCTGGTGGTTGCAAGCCCGGAAGAATACAAAGATGTATTGTTGCTATTACAACAGGCAGGCCTTCATCAAAAAATGCTGGGAAGAATTGCCGTGAATGTGAATGACGGAAAGGCCGCAGGATACTGGAAAAACCTGGACCAGCTGGTGGCAACCCTTCCTTATAAAGAAATTATTTACTGCAGTGGTACCCTCCGGTATGCTGATATTCTGCAAAGTCTGCAACAACTGCCCGCGGGTACCCGTTCGGGTATCTGTGCATCAGGAAGCAGCAGCGTAGTGGGGAGTCGTTCCGCCAATGCGGCAGGAGAATCGCTTTCAAAAGAAAACGGTTTCAACCTGTCCAACCCCTATAACAAAAGGCTCAAACGATTAACAGACGTTACCGTTGCATTGCTGAGCCTGTTGTTTTTTCCTTTACAGTTCCTGCTGCAACGCAAACCCGGGTCGTTTTTTAAAAACTGTTTCAGGGTATTGCTGGGGTCTCATACCTGGATCGGGTATGCCCTTCCCTCAAAAGGCCTTCCGCCGCTCCGGAAAGGAATCATGGCGGCTAATGGTATTCCGGTAAAATTAAAACAGCCACTGACGGAGGAAAGCCTGCAGATGATGGATCACTGGTATGCCAGGGATTATGACCCGGTTGACGAACTGAAGTTAATCCGGAAACTGTACCGGAGACTGGGGGGATAAAGGAATTTCAGCATTATATTGCAGCCGCCTTACGTAAATCATTGCGTATCTTTAAACACCACCACCGATCCGGCTTCATGGCTACCATTATTGATATTAAATTACCCAGGGCCATTGCGGCTGCATTAAGACTGCCGGTAAATGATGCCAGGAGACAGCAGCTCAGGGTATTGAAGAAACTCCTGAAAAAAGCAAGATTCACAGAATTTGGCCAGCATTATCGTTTTGATGAGGCATTACTCAATCGTCATCCGGCTAAAAAATTCCAGGAACTGGTTCCTGTACACGATTATAATAAAATCTATGAGGAGTGGTGGAAAAAAACCCTCGATGGGGTGTCGGATGTGGCCTGGCCGGGCAAGATCAAGTATTATGCCCTGAGTTCGGGTACATCCGAAGCCGCCAGCAAGTATATTCCGGTGACCCGGGAGATGCTCCGCAGTAATACCGTTAATTACTTAAGGCAACTATTGAGCCTGCTCAGTTACCAGGAAGCCAATAAAAGAGCGATCACCAAGGGTTTTCTGATGATTGGAGGAGCCACTGACCTCAAAAAGGGAAAAGCCGGTTGGTTTGCAGGTGACCTCAGCGGAATACTGGCCAAGAAAAGACCTTTCTGGTTCCAGAGTTTTTATAAACCCGGCGGAAGAATTGCAGCCATGAGCGACTGGAATCAGAAGCTCAATGAAATTGTGGAGCATGCCAGGGAATGGGATATCGGTTTTATTGTAGGGGTACCTGCCTGGTGCCAGATGTGTATGGAAATGGTAATCGAACAGTATAAGGTAAAAAACATACATGAGATCTGGCCCAACTTCAGCTTTTTTGTACACGGCGGCGTTGCTTTTGAACCCTATAAAAAAGGGTTTGAAAAACTACTGGGTAAACCCATTGTGTACATTGAAAATTATTTATCGAGCGAAGGATTTATCGGTTACAAAACAAGAGAGCATGCAAAGGGCATGAAACTGATTCTTGATAATAATATCTTCTTCGAGTTTGTTCCGTTTGATGATAAGAATTTTGATAATGAAGGACAGATCGTGGCCAACCCCGAGGCCCGCATGATTCATGAAGTGGAAGAAGGAAAGGAATACGCCCTCCTGATGAGTACCAATTCCGGCGCCTGGCGTTACCTGATCGGAGATACCATCAAATTTGTGGACCTGGAGAAAAGCGAAGTCGTGATTACAGGCCGCACCAAACATTTTTTAAGTCTGACCGGAGAACACCTCAGTGTGGAGAATATGAATAAAGCGATTGAACTGGTGAGTGAAGAATTTAATATCAGTATTCCCGAGTACACCGTGGTGGGATTTCCTTTTGATAATTTCTTTGCCCACCGATGGTATGTGGCAACCAATGATACCGTAGATGCCCACCGGCTCAGAGACAGCATTGATGAACACCTGAGGGCGTTGAATGATGATTATGCAACGGAAAGAGACAGCGCACTCAAGGAAGTGTTTCTGGAAGTGTTACCGGAAGAAAAATTTCTGAAATTCATGGAACTGAAAGGAAAACTGGGCAGTCAGCATAAATTCCCGAGAGTGATGAAAGGAAAAATGCTGGCAGACTGGGAGAAATTCCTCAGCAGTGGTATGGTTTAACCGGTTAGTTCCCGGAGCTGCAATTACAATAACGTTTTTGTTTTATTTCCGCATGTTTGAAGCCATACTTAAAGGACTGGGTTTTGGTTTATTACTGAGCATCTCGGTAGGTCCGGTGCTTTTTTCCATTATTAAACAGAGCCTGAACAACGGCCCAAGGGGCGGCTTTGCATTTATCCTCGGGGTTTCGGCAAGTGATATCTCTCTGGTATTGGTCAGTAATATTTTCACTGAACTGTTTAACAGCCTCAAGCAATACAAAACCGAAGTAGGGGTGGTTGGATGTGTATTTCTGGTTTCAATGGGTGTCTATTTTCTTTTTTTTAAAAAAATAAAAGTAAATGAACAGGGAGAACAGGTAATCCGTTTCCGGAAAAGAGATACCGCTAAAATTTTTCTTTCCGGTTATTTCATGAATACCCTGAATCCCGCTGTTTTCATTTTCTGGATTACCACATCAACCGCCGTGGCTGCTTATACCGTGAATCACCGGATCATTGTTTTCACCACCTGTTTATGCTGGATGCTGGGTACCGATGTACTGAAAGTATTACTGGCTGGCAAAATCAGGAACCGCTTAACGCCGCATAATATTCAAATTATTAATAAAATAAACGGCCTCTTACTGATTATTTTTGGGGTCGCCCTGGTATGGGGGTTGATCATTTATGGAAAAAGACTCTGAAACAAGATCTGAAAAAACAAAACAGTTGTTGCGGCAGTGCTGGAGATGGACTAAAAAGATCTTTCTCTGGATTTTTATTTTCCAGTTTTTTTATATCCTCTTGCTTAAATGGGTGAACCCTCCCATCACGATTACCCAACTGGTCAGCTGGGTCAGCGGTCATGGTCTGAAAAGGGACTATGTAAGCCGTGGCAATATTTCTCCGCAGGCCAGGCTGGCAGTCATTGCATCCGAAGATCAGTTATATCCGGATCATAAAGGGTTCGACTGGAAGAGTATCAAAAAAGCGATGGCTTATAACGAAAAAAAGCCGGGCAGGATACGCGGAGGCAGCACTATCAGTCAGCAGGTGGCCAAGAATGTTTTTTTATGGCAGGGAAGAAGCTGGATCAGAAAAGGCCTCGAAGTCTATTTTACATTCATGATCGAAACGATCTGGGGAAAGAAGAGAATTCTGGAAGTCTATCTCAACGTTATTGAAATGGGGGATGGTATTTTTGGTATTGAAGCAGCCGCTCAGGCCTATTTCAACAAACCGGCTAAAAACCTGACCAAGCAGGAGGCTTCCATGATTGCAGCCTGCTTACCCAATCCTAAAAGGTATAAAGTAAAACCGGCATCTGCCTGGTTATTGCGCAGATCAAAAGCCATTCAATTACAGATGGATTTTCTGCATACTGATCCGGATATCATTCGGGTTACAGGACTTGCCCCTCCCTGATCAGTTTATCAACTGCGGCAACAGCCGTGGAGAAGCGTTCTTCCGTATTGCCCCGGATGTCCACCCAGGGAACAGGCTGGTTAATCATGATATCCTTATAAATGCGGTATAGTTTTTTGCGGGTTTCCGGATCGGGATATTCACGGAGCTCGTCTTTTACCCAGGGCAGATCAATATTACAAAGCAGGTAGCAATCATATTTTCTGCGCACAATTTCATCAAGAATAAACCGGTGACATTTGCCAAATACAAATTCACTCCAGACCTTAGCCACATACATATCGGTATCTATAAATAACGGGATATGTCCCCCGTTTTCAAGCAAGGGCAGGCTATTGGTTTCCAGTTTGTCAAAATATTCATCTTCCAGCGCCAATTGTCCTCTGGCAATGGTGAGCAAATCATCATATTCATAACTGGTGCCGTTATTAAGTAAAAATTCCCGGGCATATTCCGGACACCAGCTGCTTTCATAATGTCGCGCCAGCTGCTCACAAAGGGTGCTCTTACCTGTACTTTCAGGGCCAATCACTACAATTTTTCTGATGGACAATAGCTGACGTTTAGCTTCCAAAAATAAAGGCTGGAGCCCAAACCCCAAGTTTTACGGCAACAAAATGAATTAAGTTACTTTTACGCCGTTTTTAAATCAGCGATATGACAGTTAATACGATGCGGATCATTGACAAGTGGGTGGGTATTCCGCTTTGTTTTATTATCAGCCCTTTTTGCTGGTTGTCCGACCTGCTGCGGGGTGCCCGTAAAAAGAAACCGGATACCAGCCGGACTCTTTTTATTGAACTATCAGAAATGGGGAGTGCCCTTATTGCAGATCCGGCCATGCGGAAACTCAGATCAGAAGCAGGGGCCGATCTCTATTTCGTGATCTTTAAAAAAAATTATAAGAGCCTTGATATACTGAAAACAATACCGGAAGACCATGTTTTCAAAATGAATGCAGACCATTTTTGGGGATTGATTGCTGATGTGTTCCGCTTTCTGGCTTGGTGCCGGAAAAAGAAAATTTCAACCGTCATCGACCTGGAATTATTCTCCCGCTTTACAGCCTTGCTTGGTTTTTTCAGCGGCGCCCGCTCCCGCATTGGCTTTACCAGTCTGCATGATGAAGGTTTGTACCGCGGTAATCTGGTGAATAAAACGGTACGATATAACCCCCACGTACATGTGGCCATCAATTTTATTTCACTGGTCAATCGTGCAATGGGCTCTTTTCAGAATGCCTACGCCACTGTGGCTGTTCCAACAGACGCATTGCAACTGTCCAGGGCGGAGATTCCCGCTTTTGCAACCGAAAATATCAAGAATAAAATACGCCATCTGTATCCGGCATGGAGCAATGAAGCCATTGTGCTGCTGAATGTAAATGCATCCGATATGCTGCCACAACGGCGCTGGCCACAGGAAAATTTTGGCATAACAGGCAAACAACTCCTGCAGCAATTTCCCAATATCATCATCATCATGACCGGTTCTCCTGCGGAGAAGGAATATGTGCAGACCGTTACCGATATGATCGGAGATCCGCGTTGTATCAACTCTTCGGGCTTCTTCAGCTTTGATGAACTGGTTCCTTTGTATGATATCAGCAGCTGCATGCTCACCAATGATTCGGGTCCCGCTCACTTTGCTGCTGTAACAAATTTGAAAGTATTTGTGCTTTTCGGACCCGAAACCCCGCATCTGTATTTACCATTGGGAGGAAATGCAGAACCCTTTTATCTCGGACTACCCTGCTCTCCCTGTGTGAGTGCCGCTAATCACCGGAAAACCAGTTGTACAGAAAGACCCTGTATCACCGGTATTCATCCGGCAATTGTGCTGAACCGGCTCAATACTTATTTATCGGAGGGAAAGTAACATTTCAAAGCAACCGGATCAGGTAATGCTGCTTTAATTCTTTATGCCTTGTTTTGGGGTTGATGAACTTCAGGCTGAGCATGGTGACATGAAATTCCTCAAAGGACTTTATTTTTTCAAGCGCCACCCCGGCCTTTTCCAGTTGCTCCAGTTCTTCTGCGTTTACAAATAAAATCCTTGCTTTCGAAAATTTCTTCAGACGGATATCCTCCACACTGCTGCGATAAGTAGGCTGATGCAGATAAAATTCTCCGGAAGGAAAATAAATTCCCAAACGGCCCAGGGATTCATCAGGAAATTGTTTATTCATATATGCCGCCGCCTGATTACCTGACTGATACCGTAGTAAATCCGGATAAAAACAAAGATTCAGGAAAACGGCAACGAATAAAACGGCCAAACCGGAGCGCAGATAAGGATACCATTGCTTACTAACTGTTGAAAATTTTGGAAGTAACAATAGTGATAACAAGAGAAGCAGTGCAGCGATTATGAAAATGAAGGAAAGAACCGGCCGGTAAAAAAACAAAAGCCCGCCAACCAACAGCAGCATCAGTATAACCAGTCCGTTCTGAATTTTGGCAAATACCGTTTGACCATGGCTTACCTGCTGATCAATCATTACAGCACTCAGAATCGCCAGCATGGGAAAAATGATATTGGTATAAT